>JBDUEH010000476.1:0-2601 GCA_040002555.1 Gemmatimonadales bacterium
ATTGCGGGAGGGCTCATCTTCACCGCAATTCAATTCCGGCAGGCGCGGAAGGCTCAGCTCGTCGCGAATTTCTCGAAGCTGGTCGAGCTCCAAGCGCAGCTCCGCTACTTGCGCGTTGAGCGGCCCGACCTCGCATCGGTAAGCCCCGACGATGTCGCGAACCTCAAGTCCGATCGCGAGATCCAGGAATACTTTCTCAACCTCATCCAGCTTTCGCTCTTCGAGATTGCGTGGTATGCCCACAAGCTCGGCCAACTTCCCCCGGATTATTTCAATTCGTGGACGACGCGAATGTGGGAACTGGCACACGAGAAATCATTCCGTAGCATGATCGACAACCCCTCGATGAAGATCATGCATGACGACTTCGATAGGTACGTTCATCGACTGATCGACGCACCGGAGCCTCCAGGTAAACGGAAATAACGGCGGGCCCCATCACAACCCACTACGGGATGCGTTCACCGGACGAAAAACTCATCTTGGAATAACTTCGCCAGCGCGGACTACCAACGGCGAACGACTGACCATGGCAATCAAACTGTCCTTCTCGCGATGACCTGCAGTTTTTCGAATTGTCGCAGTCAGCGACAGGAACGAGAGCGCGATCGGCCACGACCGATACTGCGTCGACCATGCAACCGCGATTCCGCCCGCAGCGCCGCCAAATATCCAGCAGAGTACCGCAGGAAAACTGAAGGCCATGATCTAAGCACCCATTGCAACCGCGACGATGAGTCGATCTACTGCGGTGAGATTTTGATCAATCCCCGCTGAATGCTCCCACCATTGTAGCTGCAATCATTGGGCAGGCCGCGCACGCCACGCATCAACGCTGAATCGCCGGTTCGACGGCGTCAACAGCACGACGAGATTCGCGACGAGGATGGCCACATAGACCCACGGACCTTCTGGAGTCCGTGCCTGCGCGACGAGCAGGCTCACCGCCTGGAGCACACCGAGCAGTGCACCTGCTCTTGTCCATGCGCCCAACACCAGCGACACGCCGATTGCGACTTCCACCAGGAACAGGAGCCAGCCGAACAGATGGAAGTGCGGCACGACGATCTCTTGCAGAACGACCCTATAGAGATCGATCGTTGGATACCGCATGCTCTGCTCGAAGGCGAACATGAGGCCTCGCGCGTCGTGCAGGCCGAAGTCCGGAGGCAACTTCCAGTGCTGCTCGTACAGCCAGTACGACCCGACCGCGACGCGTGCGGTGGCGAACGCCAGGTCGTACCGGCGGCGGCGCCGTACCGTAGAACCAAAATCCTCGTCGCGCATTGTTGGTGCAGTCATTCGTTATCTCCATTGACCGGCAAGCCGTACCCGACGGCTCAGCGCTGGGGGGTGTACCATCGACGCATTGCGTGGCCCGGCACTCCGAGTCGATTCAGGAGCGTCAGACCCCAGACTGTGCCGAGAGTTTTCAACCATCCGCGCGTGCGGTGCCGTCGAGCCGAGGTAAGCACCTCGAGGTCGAGCAGAACCAAACGTCCGTACCGCCGCAGGCGGGCAAGGATTTCCAGATCCTCCATCACGCTCCAATCCTCGAACCCGCCAGCCCGGGCGAAGACTTCACGGCGCACGAACATTGCCTGGTCGCCAAAGAACGTGTTCGTAAGTGACGAACGCACGTTGACACTGTTGCCCACGAACGCGGCCATCCGCCCGGGATGATCGAGACGCAGCCGAAACGCACCGCCGATCACGTTCGCACGCTGAAGCGCCTGCACGATGGCGGCGGATGCTCCCTTCGGAAGGATTGTATCGGCGTGCAGAAAGAGGAGCACGTCACCCGTTGCAACTGACGCCGCACGATTGAGTGCGGCACCGCGTGACACGGGAAGCGCAATGACGGTGGCATATGGTCGCGAGAGCTCGGCCGTTCGGTCTGTGCTGCATCCGTCTGCGACGATCAGCTCGTACGGAACAGCTGTTACCACCACACGCTGGAGTGCCTCCGCGATCACCGCTTCTTCGTTGAACGTCGGGACGATGACGGATAGCTTCACGAATTCACGGGGACTGAGCAGTGTGGTTGACTCCGGATGCACCGAAGGGATAATCTGACACCAAACAAGTTTCGATACCTGACAATGCCGGAGAACCTGTACATGAATGCGCAGACCGCCACGAGCGCCGCCAGTAGCATCGCGCGAGATGTGCTCGCTCCCGCCGCCGCGGACAATGACAAACTCGGACGTTTTTCGACAGAGGCTGTCGAGGAACTCGGCCGCTCGGGACTGCTCGGCCTGATGTTGCCCGCGGACGTTGGCGGGGCGGCGCTCGGGCCGCGCGAATTCGCCGACGTGGTGGCGGCGCTCTCGGAAGTGGACGCATCGGTCGCGATGGTATTCCTCATGCACACGCTCGCGTCTGTTACGGTGGCCGCCGCACCGCGGACGCCCGCTCTTGAGGAAGTGCTGAAAGCAATGGCGAGCGGCGCGCACCTGTCGACACTCGCGTTCAGCGAGGCGGGATCGCGCAGCCACTTCTGGGCACCGGTTTCCCGAGCCGAAAGTCTCAACGGAAGCGGCGTACGAATGAGTGCGCGCAAGTCGTGGGTGACAAGCGCCGGTCACGCCAAGAGCTACG
>JBDUEH010000477.1:0-2600 GCA_040002555.1 Gemmatimonadales bacterium
CACCCGAGCTCGACCGAGGGAATTCTGGTCGAGCTGTCGGAATATTGACCGGCCTTTTGCTACTTCCGGCAGAAATCGCGCACGGCGGCGATTTCCATGTTGTCTACGTAGAAGCGGCCACCCGGCCCAGCGATCGAATAGAAACGCGGAGTTCTGATATTGCCGGCTTTGGTGAGCTCGACAGTAAAGATGCGATGCCCGCGTTCTCCCGGCATTTCCTCGGTGATGCGAAATTTGTCGTTGCTGAAGTAGCACTGAAGGATGATCAGCCGCTTTTCGAGCTCTCCACGATCCATGTTGTCACGCGACGGACCCTGACTCGTTCCGAAAATCACCGACATCGCCTGAATGTCCTGAGCTTTCACAGCGTCCAGAAACGCCAGCACGGCAGCACGCGGCGACTCGGCTCCGGCCATACCGTTGTCAGCGCGAGGGGCGGGCTGCGCAGGCGTAGTTTTCGGCGTTGGCGCCCGGACCGGAGTAGTCGTAGTTGTCGTAGTAGTTGACGCGCGCGAACAGGCTGCGAGAAAACAAAGCGCAAGCAGATATTTCTTCACACGGTGCTCCACGAAAGTTGGTGCGAACGTAACAAGGAGAATTAATGGCAGCAAGACACCAGCGTCTCTATGTGAACATAGATCATGTGGCAACGCTCAGGCAGGCGCGCGGCGGAATCGAGCCGAGCCCGCTCGAAGCTATGAAGTTGTGCGAGTCAGCAGGTGCTGATGGAATTACCGTGCACCTTCGCGAGGACAGACGCCACATTCAGGACGCGGATGTCGAAGCACTCGCAACGTCGATCACGACATTCTTCAATTTCGAGATGGCATGCGTCGATGAAATGATAGACATGGCCCTCAGGATTAAACCAGCGCAAGTCAGTCTCGTTCCCGAAAAACGGGAAGAGGTCACCACCGAAGGTGGACTCGATGTCGTGCGGGAGAGCGCCCGCGTGGAGCGCGCGATCGCCCGCCTAAAGAGCGGCGGAATCCATGTGAGCCTGTTCATCGATCCCGATATTGCGCAGATCATGAAATCGGCTGAACTGGGTGCCGACGCAATCGAGATGCATACGGGCGATTATGCGAATCATCCCGATGACCGTTCGACGATCGACGCCCTCGTAAACGGTGCGCGCATTGGCGCGGACGCCGGACTGCACATCTACGCCGGCCATGGTCTCAACGTGAAAAACGTTGGCCTCGTCGCCGCTATTCCAGAAGTCACCGAGCTCAACATCGGACACTCGATCGTAAGCCGGTCGATTTTTATCGGGCTCGGGGAAGCTGTACGCGAGATGCGCGCAGCGATGGACGCGGCGCGGTCGTCTGCCGAGATTTGATCCATGAATGCGTCAGACGAGACGATCCCCATTTCAAATCTTTTTTTCGACGACGCTGGTCCACACGTCGTCCGCGCCGGATATGCGCCTCAACAGCACGAAGCGCGCTACACACCCGCCCGCGGCCACGAGCTCCAGGCGCTGTTATCGACGAGTATCGCTCAGCTCGGCGGCGTTTCACGAGAGAGAGCGCGTCGCACTCCAGTTCTTCCGCCACCGGTTCCAGTTGAGACGCTGTTGTATCGCGGACGTGCGGCGCTCGACCGTGCCCTCGAGATTCGGTCGATCGTCGGTGATGCGATGCCCAATCGCGAAACAATCGACGAGCTGTTCGACCTCGTCGCGCTCGCAGCGACGGAGTAGCAAATGAAAATCAGCTGGCGGAGCGTTGTTGGAATTGCGCTCAGCGTCGTCCTCCTGTGGTGGACGCTGCGCGACGTCTCCATGACGGTCGTCTGGCATGAGCTTGCCCAGTCGAGCATTCCGCTTTTCCTGGCTTCGGCACTTTGCGCGACGCTCGTGTTTCCGCTCAGAGCCCGTCGCTGGCAGACGATTCTTCAGCCGGTGGCGCCAAATACGCCTCTCGGCCCGCTGTGGCGCTCGACAGCGATTGGCATGATGGTGAACAACCTCGTCCCGGCGCGAGCAGGCGAGATCGCCCGCGCTTATGCGTTGACCAAGGAAACTGCCATTCCGCTTTCCACGTCGATCGCTTCGCTCGCGGTTGACCGGTTGTTCGACATGATGGTTTTGTTACTGCTCGCGGTCTCGGCATTCCTCGATCCGGCATTCCCCCGCGATGCTCGCATCGCCGGACAGTCACTGGGAAATCTCGCCCAGGGCTCGATCGTTTTCGTCGTCCTGCTGATCGTCGCCCTCTATGCGCTCGCCTTTTTCCCGTCGCAGCTGGTCAAAGCGTATGAGCTGTTTGCGCGGCGGATCTCGCCTGCACTCGAAACGCGCGGTAAGGAAGTGTTGATCAACTTCAGCGAAGGCCTGAGCGTTTTGCGAAGCCCCCGTCGCTTTCTGGCAGTGCTGGCGTGGACAATCCTGCATTGGCTCGTCAACGCGCTCGCATTCTGGCTTGGATTCAAGGCCGTTGGAATGAACCTGCCGTTCTCTGCGGCCTTGTTTCTACAGACTCTCATCGCGATCGGTGTCGCACTTCCTTCCGCTCCCGGATTCTTCGGCGTCTTCGAGAAGCTCGCCAACGTCGGTCTCGCGATTTACGGAGTCGGCGCTGATCGCGCGACGAGTT
>JBDUEH010000478.1:0-2600 GCA_040002555.1 Gemmatimonadales bacterium
CCGATGATCATCGCCGCTAGCGCGGGGAAAAGCGCAATCATCCCTTCACGCTCCCAGCCATCACGCCCTGGATGTAGTACCGCTGGAGGAACAGGAATACCATCATCACCGGAATGACGGTGAGCACCGATCCAGCCATCATCAGCTCGGTGTCCTGCACGTGCTCGCCGCTCAAGTTCGCAAGCGCCACCGGCAGCGTGTAATGCGACGCATCGCTCAACACGATCAGCGGCCACATGAAATCGTTCCAGGTTGCGAGGAACGTCCAGATCGCAAGCGTCGCGAGAATCGGCATGATGCCCGGCACAACGATCGACCAGAAAATCCTGAACTCGCCCGCGCCATCCACCCGCGCTGCATCAAGCATCTCATCAGGAATCGCCAGCGCATACTGCCGCACAAGAAAAATTCCGAAAATGCTCGACAGACCGGGGATGATCACACCCCAGTAGGTGTTGATCATGTGCATGTTCTTGAGCAGCAGAAACAGCGGGAGCATTGCAACCTGCGTTGGCAGAACCAATCCGGTTGACAGAGTCTTGAACAAGCGCTCCCGCCCATTGAATCGCATTTTCGCGAACGCGTAACCGGCCAGCGAATTGATGAACAGCGACGCAAACGTCACGACGAACGACACGAACGCGCTGTTAAGGAGATTCCGACCGAGATCCAGCCGGACGAACAGATCCTTGTAATGATCGAGCGTTATGCTGGAAGGGAAGAAACGCGGAGGATACGTGCTAGCCTCGCCAGTCGGCATGAGCGACGCTGACACCATCCACACCATCGGCAGCATCGCGAGTACCGCACCCAGCACGAGCAAGAAATACAAGCCGACTCGCGCTATCCGTTGGCGCCGGATTATCGAGGCGGTCGCAATCATTTCGCTCATGCTCGCTCCTTCTGCAGCCGGAACTGAAGCAGAGTCGCAATGAGAATCACGATAAACAGCACGAACGCGATCGCCGCGGCGTAACCCATCCGCCACCACCTGAATCCTTCCTCATACATCAATAGCACGACGCTCGTCGTGCTTCTCAAAGGCCCACCCTGGGTCATCACATACGGCTCGGCGAACAACTGGAAATACCCGATCATCGTGATGACGGATATGAAGACGAGCGTAGGCGCGAGCATCGGGAGCGTGATGCTCCAGAACTGTCGCCACGGGCTGGCCCCGTCGATCTGGGCCGCGTCGTAGAGCTCTTCCGGAATCGCCTGAAGGCCGGCGATGAAGATCAACATGTTGTAGCCGAAGCTCTTCCACACGGCCATGAGAATGATCGCGGGCATCGCCCAGTGCGGATCACCAAGCCAGTCGATCGGCGAGATGCCAATCTTGCCTAAGCCGTAATTGAAGAGCCCGTAGCGGGTGTTGTACAGGTAGCGCCACACAATCGCGACGGCGACGAGCGTCGTGACGAACGGTGTGAAATACAGCGTCCGGAAAAATCCCTTGAACCGAACGAGTTTCGAATTGAGCAGCAGAGCAGCACCGAGCGAGACAGCAATCGTCAACGGTCCACCGACAAACGCGAAGTAGAACGTGTTCTTGAGAGCGTTCCAGAAGTCAGGGGTGTGCAGCAGCTTGACGTAATTCTGGAAGCCGACGAACCGGGTGCTCGACGTGTTGGCGATTCCGTAGATGTCGAAATCGGTTACGCTGAGGACGAGCGAAGCCGCAACTGGAAGAAAAAAGAAGACGCCGATCAGAATCAGCGCCGGCGCCAGAAAGAACCACGCTGCCGCATTTGCCTCGGCCGGCATCCTCAGCCGCTTGGTGCTCATCGGGTTGCCACCTTTTGGCGCCTGCGTGCTCCGGGTTCCCGCGATCTTCCGCGACTTCTCCGGCACCGAAGACGACTTTAACCGCCCCGTCTATCCGGACATGACGTGCGGCATCGTCGAAGGGAAACCGATCGTTACCGGTATCGCGCAAAGCCTGCTCGATGCGGACGGGCGCCCGCAGCTCGGCACGGCGCCTAAGGAAGCGTGTATCAAGTCCGCCCAGTCGTTTGCTCGTTGGTTTAGAGACACCGCGGGGACGGTCAAGGTCGTTGGTAACCTCGTGTTGTTCGACAATGGCAACGGCGGTTACGTGAACCGTTTCGGCGCCAATGGCGAAAAGTTGACGACCACCGTGGCTCCGGCCGTGGGTCAAGGCCAGGAGCAGCAAGTGCCGATGGCAACGAGTCAAGCGACTTGCGCGCCAGGTTGTACGACCCGTGTGCGCAGCTCACTTCAGTGCGACAACGTTTGTCGCCCGCAGCACGACGCCGTGCGTTCGTCCTCGGATACGCTCAAGCAGCGCCAGGACCAGCTGCTGCAGCTGCAGGGCGTGACTCCTCCCGATGACGTGGCGATTGCGACCGTCCAGACGGAGGTTGACGACCTTACCGCGACCATCGCAACCCTCACCGCCACGGCAGACAAGTGCGATACCGACTGCCAGACGAATTTCGACACTCAGGTCGCTGCGTGCGTCGCCGATTGTAAACCCTGCAGCACGAGTCCAGCCCAGTGGTGCACGGGCGGCAAAGTGGTTTCGTACGATGGCACGCCCTTGTTCTTCCCCGTCGATAGCGTGATGGGCCCCACCC
>JBDUEH010000479.1:0-2599 GCA_040002555.1 Gemmatimonadales bacterium
TTTCCGATACCAAGGAAATAAACCTGGCGGCCATCGGCAAAAAGCCGCGACTCGATTTCGCGGGCAACCGCTTTCCGGTCGACGTCGCGCTCGCCTGTGATGAGTAAGAGACGTGCAAGCTGGCCGTAACGCTCCGCGCGCTGCTCGGCTGTGATGCCGCTTGGCTCCCACATGTAGTTGCGCAGGAGCACTCGTTCGCGAACCCACGACTGACGGTCCGGCAGCGCTTCGCGGATGATTCCGCCGCCGCGGATCTCGAAATCCTCGACGATGACGAACCGGCCGGTTTCCGGAATTTCGGATGCGATGTCGAACGCAATCGCGCGTCCAAGTTTCAGGACGCATTCGGCGACATCGTTGCGGCCGATGTGATCGGGCTTGTCGATGGTCGCAAGCGTCGACGCATCCATTACGCGGCTGATCGACTCAACTTTCACTGGTACCCGCGCGCAGCCAAGCTTAAGTGTGTACTCGGTTCCCTTGACGAGCGGCTTCTTGCCAAGCCAGAAGAGAGAGACACGCAGGCGCGTCGTCACCTCGGGTTTGGGCTCGTCTACTCTCGCGGCAATCTCACCGCGTGCGACGTAGATCTGTTCTTGAAGTGTGAATCCCGATGCCGTGCCCGCGCCGACCGAACGCATGGGCGGCAGGTTGAAACCTTCGATCGTTTTTACACGGCTCCGTTTACCCGAAGGGAAAAACACAACCTCATCACCCGTCGACAGCGCGCCAGTGACAATGCTTCCCGCAACGATGCGGCGCTCGTCACTGTCCTCGGTGAATTTGTAGACACCCTGCACGGGCATCCGGAATGGTCTCTCGACCGCGGTCCGGTCAGTCGTGAAATTGTCGAGCGCTTCGAGAACGGTCGGTCCGTCATACCAGGGAATTTCGCCGGAGTGCGTCGCGATGTTCACGCCATCACGTCCCGACACCGGGATGAAGCACGAAGGCTTGAGCTCCAGCTTCTCGAGAAAAGCGGAGAACTCGGTGACCGTGCCGTTAAAGACGCGCTCGTCGTAACCGACGAGGTCCATCTTGTTGATGATCACAGCTACCTGACGAATGCCGAGGAGCGACAGCATGTAGCCGTGCCGGCGCGAATTCTCCTGAACGCCTTCCGCCGCGTCGATCACGAGCAACGCCGCCTCGGCGTGAGCGGCTCCGGTGATCATGTTCTTCAGAAATTCAATGTGACCGGGCGCGTCAAGGATTACATAGTGGCGCAGGTCTGACTTGAAGAAGATCCGGGCTGCGTCGATAGTGATGCCCTGCGCCTGTTCATCCTTGAGAGCATCGAGAAGAAAGGCATATTCGAACGGCTTCGCTGTCCGCAAGCAAAGATCACGAATCTGCTGCAACTTTCCGTCGGGCAGCGACCCGGTATCGGCGAGCAGGCGACCGATTATGGTGCTCTTTCCGTGGTCCACGTGACCTGTGATCACGATTCCCATTCGCATCGCGGGTTCGGCGGCAGGAGGTGCCGCGCGGACAAGCTTATTTGGTTGTAACGTTTCGGGCATCTGAGGAGACGGACGTTCGGGTTACGGGCGCGCGAGTAAGACGCTTTCAGAAGGGTACAACTTCACATGAAGAGGCGCCACGTTGCAGTGCTATGTTCATAGTCGAAGCCACAATCACACTCTCAAACTGACGAACTCCTAGACGCTTGCGCAAATACACGATCCTCCGCTACGCGATGCATCAATGGCCGCGTCTCCTCGTTCTGCTGGGGTTGAATGCGGCGACCGCCGGTCTTGCGGCTCTGGGTCCGTGGCCGATGAAGCTTCTGGTCGATTACGCGCTCGGTCATGCCCACGGGAAGCCGCTGTCGCCCATCATCCAAACGGCGGTCAACGGCCTTTCTCCGGCAAGTATCGTGGCTTGGGCCGCAGCTGCAACAGTGTCTCTGTTTGTTGTGAGCAATCTGGTATCGAGCGCCATCACGTGGACTTGGGCCGTAGCGGGACAGCGCATGGTGTACGATGTCGCCGAGGATCTCTTCCGGAAGCTTCAACGAGCGTCGTTTCGTTTCCACTCTCAGCGCACCGTTGGGGACTCACTGAACCTGCTTACCGGCGACACGTGGAGTGTGTACACACTCGCCGAGTCTCTGCTGATCGGGCCCGTGAGAGGATTGCTCACAGTTGTGACAATCGGTCTCGTCGCGTGGAAGCTGGATTCTCGCCTGACGTTGCTCTCTCTCACAATCCTGCCTGCGCTTGGCGCAACGGCGCGATTCTTCGGTCCGCGTTTGCTGCGAAGAGCGAGGGCAAACAGGAAAGCGCAGAGCAGCCTCTTCAGCTTCCTCCAGCATACTCTTTCGGCACTCCCTGTCGTTCAGGCGTTCGCGGCAGAAGATCGCAACACCGCTCATTTTCGGGAGCTGTCGCTAATCGAGATCGAACGGATTCGACGAAACGGTCTCTTGAGGAGTGGATTCAATACTGTCTCCGGGGCGATACCCGCGATTGGTACTGCTGTCATTCTCGTTGCAGGGGGTAACCGGGTTCTAGCCGGACAACTCTCGATCGGAAGCCTTCTCGTTTTTCTCGCATACCTGAGTACAATGCAGGGTTCACTGCGCGGGTTTCTCGAT
>JBDUEH010000480.1:0-2595 GCA_040002555.1 Gemmatimonadales bacterium
GGACCGAATGCGCCGGTTAAATCGATGGCTGACATAATCGCGTTCAACGAGCGCAACAAGGAAAGAGAAATGCCTTACTTCGCTCAGGAGCTGATGGTGCGGTCGCAGGCGAAGGGTCCGCTAACCGAGAAGAAGTACAAGGATGCGCTCGCGAAGAATCATCGCATGTCGAGAACGGAAGGCATCGACGCGGTGATGATCAAGCACAAGCTCGACGCGATGATCGCTCCGACAGGCGGACCGGCATGGGTCACCGATCTCATCAACGGCGATCACTACACTGGAGGATATTCCACTCCTTCGGCAGTTGCTGGATATCCCAACATCAACGTGCCTGTGGGGATGGCGTACGACCTTCCCGTGGGGATGTCGATTTTCGGGCGGGCGTGGAGTGAACCGCGGTTGATCGGAATTGCGTACGCGTTTGAGCAGGCGACGAAACATCGCCAACTGCCGCGGTTTCTCCCGACGCTGGGTGGTGACGGGTCTCCATCCGATCGCGCTCGCTGATCGAGGGTGGAAATCAGGACGATCGGGCCGTTCCTCGACTACTGGTCGAGCGTCCGTGGACGAACCCGCAAAGTCATCGCTGACATTCCACCGGACAAAATCGATTGGAGCCATTCGCCCACCGCATTCACACTCGGCGACCTTGGGCGGCATCTCGCGACGATCGAGCGCTACATGTACGCGGAGACAGTCGCGGGCAGGCCGAGCTCGTATCCGGGTTGCGAGCGGTCGTTAGCGCCAGGCAAGGACGACGTCATAGCGTTCATGGACCGTCTCGACGCCGAGTCGATCGCAATTTTCGCGACTCTGACAGATGAAGATATTCAAAAGAAGTGCGTGACACCGGCCGGAGTAAGCATAACTTTATGGAAATGGCTGCGAGCGATGGTCGAGCACGAGGCGCATCACCGCGGGCAGATTTTCATGATGCTAGCTATGCTTGGCGTGAAGTCGCGGCCGCTGTATGGTCTGACTGAGGAGGAAGTTCGAGCGCGATCGATTTCGAAATAATCACATCGTTCATGGAGTGTGAATGAGATCAGCTCTATTCGTGGCAGCGTCCGTGTCACTCGTCGCAGCCAGTTGCACGGCGGCGACGACGTCTTCGACTCCAGCGCCGGTTCAGGGAACCGCCGCAACGGTTGCGCCGAGCGTGAGTACTCCGCCGGCTGGTCCAGTGACGGGACCGCCTCAACCGGGAATGACGCCTGAGCAGATGGCCGTGAGAAATGATTCGCTCGTGAAGGACCGGCAGGGACACGTGAACGAGGTCCTCGCGGAGATAGCTGGCAAAGAGCAAATGCCGGCCGAGCAAGTGTACAAGAACATCCAGATGTTCAAGGGAATGCCAGCGGCGCGACTGCTTGCAATCATGAATCGGGGATTCAGCAACTCGCTTGGCGTGAGCTGCTCGCATTGTCACGTTGTCGGCGAATATGATCGAGAGGACAGACCGACGAAGCAGATCGCGCGTGATATGTCTGCGATGGTGACGACGATCAACGGCACTTTGCTGAAGAACATCAAGAACCTGAAAAGTCCCGACGCCGTGATTAACTGTGGAACGTGTCATAACGGTCGGGCGCGTCCCGGGGCGGGGAGCCAGTCGATGCCAGCCAGACCGGGCGAGTAGAAGTCGATTTTTCCTTCTTCAAAGGGCGGGCCGAAGTGGGTCCGCCCTTCTCGTTTGCGCGGATTTTTTGTAATCCGACTGACAGGTAGCCGAACGTACATTCACCACGTCAACTCACTCATGCTGAGAACGTGGCCGCGCGGCGGCGGATCGACGTTCCTTAATCCCCTTTTCCGCCCGGGAGAGATACCCATGACCTCGAGAATCCTCGCGATCCTTGGCGGCAGCCTGATGACTGCCGCCTTTGCAGTCGCACCACTCGTTGCGTCCGCGCAAACGCCCGCGGCCGCGACAACAACTGCCAAGCCAAAGGCGACGAAAGTCTCCAAGTCAGCGGCAAAGGCAGCCTCGAAGGCCGCTGCTACGACCACAAAGGCAGACGAGAAGACCGAACCAAAGACCGTGAAGGTCGCTGAGGCGAAAGCGGTTGCAGCGGCTGGAATGGTTGGCTGCACGGATGGAACAATGTCGAAGGGTGGTCAGGGCGAGTGCTCGGGTCACCGCGGCCTGAAGACGACGACTCCGGCGAAAGCAGTAGCGAACAAGATGTTGGCCGCCCCCGCTGCTTCGCCGAGAGCCGTTGCTCATGCGAATGCGAAGTCGGCAGTCGCAGTGACCGACGCGTCGAATAGCATCGCTGCCGGCGCGACGGCCAAGTGCAAGGACGGAACGTACTCGCACTCCAAGAACCGCACGGGTTCTTGCTCCGGTCATGGTGGAGTCAGCGCCTGGATGTAGTTGTAGACTTTGCTTCAATGAAAGGGCGGACCAATTGGTCCGCCCTTTTGTTTTCCGGCCATCGTGACGCGTTCAGGGCGTTTTTTGAGGTTTCCACCCGGAGACCCGCCGGAATGGAACGGTTTAAGCACTGTGTCTACCGAATCCCAACACCGGAGACCCAATGACATCATCGATTCGATCGCTCTGCGCAGCAGGGCTGGTACTTGGAGCGT
>JBDUEH010000481.1:0-2593 GCA_040002555.1 Gemmatimonadales bacterium
TGAGCACATCGATTCGCTCCGGGCTGACGCCTATCTGGATAACGACATCAGGAGATTCGAGATCGGTGATGGAAAATTGACTGGCAGACCGTGCGCGGCTACGGCGTAGGCGCCAACGAGGAGATAGTCAACGCCCTCGGCGTTGAACGTGGACAAGATGTCGCGAAAATTGGGATTCAGCATTCTCGAGCCCCTTGAAAGCCCACGCATCGAGTGCGAGCTGCCACATCATTTCCAGACGCTCCGGGGGCGTCATGGCGCTGTAGTCATCGTCGTCGCCGGAATCATGAAGCCGGCGGACGCGGACGGATACTTCTGAATCAGCCATCCCTCAATATACTCATTTCCGCTTACAGAACGGCGGCAACACGGATCCACCGTCTATCGACGGTGGGTCTTTTGTTCTGCGTCAATAAAATCGAAGTATCGGCAGCCTCCGCATGGATGCATATTGCATCCATTACACATCCATCAGCCCCGAGGCGCCGCAATGGCAACGCTTACTATCAAGAATCTCCCTGATTCGCTTTACGAACGGTTGAAAGCTCGTGCTTCCGAGAATCGACGGAGCATCAACAGTGAGGCGATCCTGGCGGTGGAGCGGGCAGTGTCCGGATTCGGTGCGCCCGAGCCGGAGGAGATTCTGGCGACATTGAGACGCGCGCGTGCACGCATCGATCGGGTTTTCCTCAAGGATCAGGCTCTGACTGCAGCACGTAATTCCGGGCGTGCATGATCGTTGCCGATGCGAATCTGATCGCCTATCTGATTCTCCCGGGCCAGCGCACAGAACAGGCTGAAGCCGTTCTGCTCGTAGATCCGGTCTGGGTCGTTCCATTGCTTTGCGCGAGTGAACTCAGGAGTGTGGTGAACCGGCAAATTCGTGCGGGGAATCTCACGCTGAATCAGGCCGCTGCCGCGATGGAGCGTGCCGTAACGCTCATTGGCGGCCGGGAGGGACCCGTCGATTCGCGCGATGTGCTGGAGTTAGCCCAGCGATCTGGCTGTTCAACGTATGACTGTGAATACGTCGCGCTTGCCGCCGCGTTAGGCGTGAGTGTCGTTACGTCGGACAAGGCCGTATTGAAGGCGTTCCCATCCGTTGCAGTATCTCCGGAAGAATTCACGGCGTAGGTAATCAGCTCATAGTTGGCTAAAGCACCAAAACTTGCCTTCAGGTGCCACTTCCGTTGGACGGCTATCATGGAGTCGTCCACTGGGCTCGGGTACGGAGGATGGGTAGAGCACCGGCTCGATGATCCATCCGCCATACCGTAGTCCTGCTCCAATTCTGGAGCGCAACGGTGGCAATGCCGGCCAGCGAAAGCTGGAGCCATGCGCGAATGAGACGGGAACTTCTTCGAAAGGACACGAACCATGGAACAGCGCACGCAGGCATTCGCCCATCACCGCGGCGAATGTATCGACCTTCATATTGCGGTACTGCGCGAAAAAGCAGAAAGTAGTTACGGTCAGATTTTCGCCGACGCAGTCAAACTGAGGCGCAAGCTGGATGATTCCTCGCTGCCGGATAACGACTACGATGCAGATATCATCGGACTCATTTGCGCACGATCACAACTATCAGGCCGATGCCATCACCCCTTCGCTCCTGCCTGGGCGCATTGCTCGCGGTGGAGCTCGCGGACAGGGCGAAGCCAATAAATGTCAGCCCACGGAATGCGCCAAAGAAAGAAATGCGGTCGGATATTGCCTGGGCTGACCTTGTAATAACCTCGCTTGAACTAGGCCTCTATCCGCCGAAAAGTTACATGGCGAGCCTGACCGACATTCGAAGTGGCCTCGAAGGTCTCCATCTCACACTGCGGAAGGACATCACAGTCGAGGCCGACTGCCACGGTGTAATTTCTGTTGAAGGGGTTCAGCGCATTCAGAATAAACTGGCTCGGTCGGTCGCCGGAGCCGAAGGGGGAAGACTAGCGAACGAGCGGCAGGTCAAGCTTTTGGAGATCGTCGAGCATGCCGCATCGATTAGTTCTCCGCTGGTTTGCATTTCATCGCGGGTAAGGGAAGAGAGGATCCTGGTTCGACCATGTTAAAGCCGCGAGAGCATTCAGGCCAACAGTGCCTGAATTTTGCCGATCACTTCGTCGATTGTCTCGTCTGAAATGGGGCAGATTCTGGTGGCGCGCCGTGCTTTCCAGTCGAGGCTTCGCAGTTGATCCGAGATGATCGCGCCTGTGACTAAGAGTCCTTCGGGCAGCAGGACTTCGAATGGATAGCCTTTAACCTGGCTCGTTACTGGACAAAAGAGCGCGAGCCCGGACTTCGCGTTGTACGTTCTCGGGGATAGCACCACCGCTGGTCGCCGTCCGGACTGTTCATGACCGGCATGTGGATCGAACGTGAGCCAGACTGCATCACCGCGATCGGGGACGTAGTTGGATTTCCTTTTCGCTGAGGCTACCAACTTTCGTTGCCCTGTCGATCGCCCCAGTTGGTTTCAGCATGAATGTTGGACGGCGATATTTTCGAGACGAGCTCGTGGAGTTTCCACTCGCGTTTGGCAGGGGCCAGGGTGATCTTGTCGCCATCGATTGAAATCTCGACATCGCTATTCTCGTCAAGGCGT
>JBDUEH010000482.1:0-2578 GCA_040002555.1 Gemmatimonadales bacterium
GTCGCGGGGCCAAGGGGCGACATCAAGCTGCGCGCACCCATGTGGGATGAATCGATCGCGACGGTCACACTCGATACGACCGAGCTCACTCGCGCGCGGGTTGAGATGCCCTTGCTGACCGACTTGCAGACCATGCTTCCTCACTTGGTGCGAACGATCGAAAAGGTGAGACTGAACGAGCCCGTCACGCTCGATTTTGATCAGGCTGCGGCGAATGGAAGTTCTCAGTCGGGGATTGTCTCGGCAGACCATCAGGCCGTGAAGGAAAAAACGCCCGCTCACGGCACGAACGGTTCGAAGGGCCATGCGTCGAATATCACGGCATCGAGTCTCGCTGTCCTTGCTGCGCCGCGGTCGGTGTTCGGGCCTGCGTCGCTCGACATCGATCCAGAGCTAACCGCCGATTGGCTCGTTTCGTTTCTTCGAGAGGAGCTCAAGCTTCGAGGTTTTACCAAAGGCGTAATTGGGATTTCGGGCGGTGTTGACTCGGCCGTTACGGCGTTCCTCGCTGCAAAAGCACTCGGCCCCTCGAATATCGTTGGAATCCGAATGCCTTACCGCACGTCGAGTCCCGATTCCTTGTCGCACGCTGATCTGGTTATCGATCGGATTGGAATCGAGCGCCGGACGATCGACATCAGTGGAGCCGTGGACGGTTATCTCGCGAATGAGCCTGATGCCGATGGCGCTCGACGCGGTAACGTGATGGCGCGAATGCGCATGATCACTCTGTTCGACCAGGCGGCGAAATACCGCGCGTTGCCGCTGGGGACCGGAAATAAGACCGAGCGGTTGCTCGGGTACTTCACCTGGCATGCGGACGATTCGCCGCCGATCAATCCGCTGGGTGACTTGTTCAAGACGCAGGTCTGGGCATTGGCCCGGTATCTCGGAGTGCCTGACGAGATCGTTGACAAGCCGGCGTCAGCCGACCTGATCGAGGGCCAGACGGACGAGGGAGATTTCGGAATCAGCTACGCCCGCGCAGATCAGATCTTGAACTGGCTGGTAAGCGGCTATTCCGCCGCCGATGTGGAAGAGCACGGGTTCAGTGCTGCAGAGATCGCGCTGGTTCAAAAGAGATTGTCGGGGACGCACTGGAAGCGGCGGCTGCCGACTGTTGCGATGCTCAGCGGGACAGCGATTGGTGAGGCGTACCTTCGTCCTGTTGACTACTAACAGCTAAACCCAGGGAGTCCGGAGTGCTCAGTTTCGGTGATTGAGTTTTTGAGTTTGGAGCCAACAACAAGAGCAACTCTCAAAACTCAGTACTCAAAAACTGTTAACTGAGGACCCCGGACTCTCTGGGTTTTTTTTAGTTAGAAGAACATCATCCTTGCAGTAATCGCCCCGATTACGAAATAGATGACTATCGCAGCCACGACGACCGCGATGAAATAGGTCATCGTCTTGTCGGGTGGAGACTTCATGAGAATCGGAAGTCCCATGTAGCACAGGTAGAGACTGTAGATGCCACCGATTGCGGCCAGGATGGCCAGCGCGGGCAGTATCCCGAAAATTCCCGCGACCCACGCTGCGGTGGACGAATACGCAGCAAGCTTGATCGCCTGTGGCATGCTCGCCGTTCCGCCAAAAGTCGGCGCGAGTGCGTTGATGATCCACGCCAGCACGAATACGCCGATGATTGCGAAGATGTACTGGACGACAGCGTGTCCAATCGCCGAACCCAGCGACATCCTGAACAACCCGCCAAACCCGAACATCGAGAATCCGATCGCCGAAGCGATGGGGCCGATCGCGGCGAGAGGCAGCACATAACCGATCAGGAGCTGGCCAACGTCGACGGGCTCGGCGTCGATTACTGCCCATTCTGTACGAGGCGTCGTCAGGATCGCCTTGGCGCGCGCAACGAGGTTCATTCAGCTGCCTCCGCTGGAAATTTCTGGTGGGAAACGCGGGCAAATAGTAACAGTTGAGGAGCAATAAAGCACGAACCAACTGCTTCGGCGGTTTTCTGTCGCGACAGTTATCTCGCCGTGCAGGCTCCCGCCACGACCTCGACTCTCGGGGCCACCCGGAATTCGCAGGTGGACACGATCTGGTACTTCTTGTTATAGGCGCCCTCGGCCGCAGCGACCTCGTTGAGCTTTGAATACAGGGCAGCCGAATCGGTGGATTTGGCACACCACGGGATGTAGTAGCGGGGCCCTCCACAGCCTCTCGATCCAACGGGCGCGGACCGGCACTCACCCGATGAGGCACAGCCCGTCGTCCTGGCGATGGCCTTGGCATCCCTTTCAAGCTTTTCGATAGCCGCCCAGTCGCTCTGTTGAGTTTCCGCGACGCTGGCGTCGTGCCCGGTTCCGTCACTCGGAGCCCCGTCTCCTGGCATCGATGCCTGCGTGCAGGCCAAGGTGGCGATTACCGAAAAGGCACTCGCAAACAAAACCCGAGAATGAATCATCTGAACCTCTGGCTGATTACGACCCCATATTGAACACGAATCGGGCCATTAAATAGCCCGCGGCGCCATAGACCGCCTACCCGGGCGGCCACTATTATTAGAATCTGACGGACCCTCACAGCAGACGAGATGGCTACCAGAACTCTTTCCGAA
>JBDUEH010000483.1:0-2576 GCA_040002555.1 Gemmatimonadales bacterium
TGAATGGCGGAAGCGTTTCGATCGCAAACCTGATAGCGAGGTAAGTCGAACCCCAGATGATGTAGACCGCCGCGAAGGCGGCGATAACTCTACTCCGCGGCGCGTCTGTTTCGTTTCTTGTCAGAGTGCTTCTTCTTTTCCGTGAGGCGAGCTTCGTTTGCGGCGCGCGGTTTTCGGGTTGCCCTTCGTTTCTTCTGGACTGTAAGCGACTTTGCGATCAATTCACCAAGTCTGAGCTCAGCGGCCTGGCGGTTTCGCAGTTGGCTTCTCGTAGCGCTCGCGACGACACGCACCGCCCCTTCTTCGCTGAGCCTCGATGCCAGCCGGGTTTTCAGGAGCTCGCGCTGTTCGTCACTCAACGCCGCAGACCGCAAGACATTCCACGAGATCTCGATGCGTGACGACGTCTTGTTCACGTGCTGTCCGCCCGCGCCTGACGATCGTGATGCGCGGATGTCCAGCTCCGACAGGGGAATCGTAACAAATCCACTTGCGTCGATGCCGGCTACGGGTGCAACGTCACCCGGATCGCTGTCTTTTGTCAACGCCACCGAAACAATTTTAGCGCAGCACCAAAACTAACGATCAGCCAGGCTGTAATGATCAATAACTGGCTGCTGACACCCGACAGAGGTGCGCCTTCGAGCATGTTGAGGCGCAGCGCATCGTTCACCGCCGTCAGGGGAAGAATTTTGATTAGCGGCTGAACGACGCTCGGGAAATTGCTGGACGAGAAGAAGACTCCCGAAAAAATCCACATCGGAAGCATCACGAAGTTCATCAGCCCGGACACGCCTTCAACCGTCTTGGCGCGCGATGCGATGAGCAATCCCAGTCCACCAAACGCGAGCGCTGATAGCACGCAAATCAATGCAAGTTCCACGAACGATCCGCGCATGGGAACCTTGAACGCAAGCACTCCGAACCCGAGCAGCGTCACGACTTCGAGAATCAGGAAAAACATTCTCGAGAACAGGAACGACATCAGATACTCGGCTCTCGACATCGGTGTCGCCATGAATCGCTTGAGAAGCCGCTTGCTGCGCGAGTCGACGATGGCGAACCCAAGTCCCCAGATGCCGCTGCCCATCAGATTCATCCCCAACAGTCCAGGGATGACGAAGTCGATGTAACGCGCCCCGCGCTCGGTGACTTTCTGTTCGGAAACTGCAACTGGATCGGTCCGGCCACCGCCCGATTGAATTGCTCGGTCGGCGATGAGCCGCGCATTCGCTGATTCGCTTCTCTGAGAATCGAAAACATATTTCACGCCGCCTGTTACGTCAGGCACGACGAGCAGTGCAATCTTCGCTGTTCGGAGCGCGTGCTGCGCGGCGGTATCCGTTAAATACGATTGAACCGTCAGCAATGAATCCGCCTTCAATGAATTCAGGACCTTGTTCGCGCTCGCGTCTGCGATCAGGATGCCAATGCGGGGACGCTCCGGCGCGCGTGACCTGAACGCGAGGCCGAGCCCGACCGCCAGGAGAATCGGGAAAACGAAAGTCCAGAACACTGCTTCTGGCTGCCTGGTGAATTCGCGAAAGCGAACGAGGGTCAGCTGAACGAGAGATCGGTCGCTGAACCCGCGCGGCAGCGCACTCGTCTTCATCTCACTCATCTCGAAGTGTCCTTCCGGTCAGGGCTACAAAAACGTCCTCGAGCGTGTGCGAGCTGACTCTCGGTGGCGGTCCCGGAAGAGAGGCTCCGAGTGATTCGATGAGCTCGAGTGGAGTGCCAAGGGCGATAACGTGTCCGTGGTCAACGATGGCGACACGGTCACATAGCTTCTCTGCCTCATCCATATAGTGAGTGGTGAGGAGAATCGAACGTCCGTTCGCTTTGAAGTTCTCGATCAACGCCCAGAGTTGGCGCCGCGATTGAGGATCGAGACCGGTAGTTGGCTCGTCGAGAAAGAGCAGTTCCGGATCGCCAACCAGCGCGCACGCAATGGCAAGCCGCTGTTTCTGTCCACCCGACAGGGTTCCCACGCGAGCGTTTTGTTTTTCTCCCAGCTCGACGGAATCGATCACCTCGTCGATATCGCGACCAACTGGGTAGAAACTCCGAAAAAGCCGAAGTGTCTCGGCGACCGTGAGCTTTTCGGAAAGTTGGGTGTCCTGGAGCTGGATACCCAGCTTTTCGCGAAGCCGGCTGGCGTCGTTTTCCCACGTCATGCCGAGCACCTCGAGCTGCCCGGAGTCACGGTCGAGCAGGCCTTCGCAGATCTCGATCGTGGTGGTCTTACCGGCCCCGTTCGGGCCGATGAGGCCGAAACATTCTCCGGCTTTCATATCCAGATCGAGGCCGTCAACCGCCACGACATCGTCGTACGATTTCTTGAGACCTTTAACGAGAAGCGCGCTGGGAGTAGTAGCCATTACGAGACAGTGTGTGTCACACAATTAGGGCAATCGTTTGTTTGCCAACTTCTGAAACCACGACTAACACTATGCCGTACCAACACATAGACGTTAGCGACGCGTACGGCACGACGAGTGCCCTCGGGTCGCTTAGTCACAGCCACGGAGAAGTTATGCGATTCACACGTTCGTCGATACTCGCGACATTGGCCG
>JBDUEH010000484.1:0-2573 GCA_040002555.1 Gemmatimonadales bacterium
TTGGCATCTGGCGCCAGCATAAGGGAACCGACTATGCAGCCGCGATGGGCACTCCGGTAAGATCGATCGGCGACGGAGTGGTCATTTTTGCGGGACGCAAGAGCGGTTACGGCAACGTCATCGATATCCGTCATCGCAATGGATTCGTGAGCCGGTACGGACATCTTCGGAATTTTGCAAAGGGAATTCACGCGGGATCTCACGTCTCCATCGGGAGCACCATTGCTGCAGTGGGCATGACCGGCCTCGCAACGGGCCCGCATCTTCACTTCGAGATTCTGGTGAATGGAGTGCAGCGCGATCCACGCATCGCTCTTCAGATGAAGGGTGGAGAGCCGATTCCATCGTCAGAGAAAGGTGTCTTCCAGCAATTGCGATCGAAGACACTCTCGGCGTTCCCGAGGGTCGCGCTGGCGGCTAACTAGCTCTTCGTTGTCGCCAGAATTTCGTTGGCCACGAAGACACGAAGGACACGAAGAGATCTCGAACATTCTCTAATAGGTTGCCGCAACTCCAGCCCAGGAATTCCAGGTTAAACGGCGGAACAACAGGTTTTGGGTTTTCCGTTTGTTACCCCCTTTCGTTTTGCCAAGGTCGTGACGGGAGCCGGAGAATGTTGATGATTCACTTCGTGCCCTTAGTGCCTTCGTGGCCAACTGAGAACGCAGCGGATTTCGAGATGATTTGAGGATTATCTTTCAGCCTTCCTCATTTCCTCCCCGCATGCCCCGAATTCTCAAACGCTCATCCGACGTCCATTCCCGCTCGCTTTGGCAGCGGGTCAAGGACATCGCGATGCTCGACATCACAACGCTCGCGCGGGGCGGCACGATCGAGGGGTCGCTCGAGAAGCTGGAGGAAGTCCTGATCGAGGCTGACTTTGGGGTCGCCACGAGCATGCGCCTCGTCGAGGACGTCGAGCGCCAGGCGCGTCGCGGCCAGATAAAGACCCAGGAGCAGTTTCTCGCCTCTCTCGAAGAAGGAGTTGCCCGTTCCCTCGGCGCCGACACCGATGACGCTTCGTTGGTCTTTGCTGTGGGAAAACCAACGGTCATTCTTGTGATCGGAGTGAACGGGGCGGGGAAGACGACATTTATCGGCAAGCTTTGCGCTCTCATGCAGGCGCGGGGCAACAAAACGCTGGTTGGTGCGGCAGATACATTTCGCGCCGGCGCCATCGATCAACTAAAACGCTGGGCTGAGCGCAGCGGTACTGATTTCGTCGGCGGCGACCCCGGCAGCGATCCGGCCTCGGTTGCATTCAACGCGATCGACGCGGGCATAACGCGCGGCAGCGATGTAGTGATCATCGATACGGCAGGGCGGCTTCACACGAGCTCGAATCTCATGGATGAGCTGAGAAAGATTCATCGCGTCATCAACCGGCGTGTTCCAGGCGCGCCGCACGAGACGCTGCTCGTCCTCGATGCGACAACCGGCCAGAACGCCGTCGTGCAGGCGCGAACGTTTGCCGATGCAGTTCCGATCACCGGCCTCGTGATGACAAAGCTCGACGGCACAGCCAAAGGCGGCATCGTCGTCGCTGTGAGTGAAGCGCTGAACGTCCCGGTAAAGTTCATCGGGGTTGGTGAAGCGATGGGCGATCTCGAGCCGTTCAACGCCGTCGCTTTTGCCGCCGAGCTCGTCGAGGGTTAGCGATTGACTGACGACGGACAGCGCAGGACGCCGTCAGGAAAGATCTACCTCGACATGCCCGTCACCTACCTGAAGGGTGTCGGACCGATGCGCGCCGAGTCGCTGAGGCGACTGGGAATCATCACTGCGCGCGATCTGCTCTATCACATTCCGCATCGCTACGAAGACGCTACGACGGTCAGCGGCATTTCATCTCTCGAACCGGGAATGGACGCCACCGTCGTAGCAAAGGTGATCTCAAAGGGAATCATTCCAACGAGAAAGGGCCTGCGAATCTTTCAGGCGGTCGTGCAGGACTCGACAGGAATCATCGAATGCTCGTGGCCGGGCCAGCCGTTTCTCGATCGCACCATCGCAAAGGACGACACGCTTCTGCTGAGCGGCACTGTCAAGTTCTTTCACGGACGCCAGCTGCAGCCGCGTGAGTGGGTGAACCTCGGCGGCGACGTGTCGTCGTTTGGCGAGGGCCGAGTGCTTTCGGTTTATCCGGCGACAGAAGGCCTTTCGTTCAAGGTCATCAGGGGAATTCTCGACACGCACCTTGAAGCGTTGCTTGCGCTCGTTCGCGAGTATCTTCCGAAGGATCAGTTGAAGAAGTCATCGCTGCCGTCGCTCCCCGATGCTCTCAGAATGGTTCATCGCCCATCCTCGATTGCAGACGCGATGCGAGGTCGCGACCGTCTCTCATATGAAGAGCTTCTTTTTGTTCACCTGCTTCAGCGGCGCGCGAATACGCTCGCTCGCGAGCGGCGTCGTGGTATCACCTTCACAAACCGGAGGGAGCTGACGTCCGGGCTGCGCGGAGCGCTGCCCTACACATTGACCGGCTCGCAAACGGCCGCGCTCCGCGAAATCGTTGCCGACATGTGCAGCGACAACAAGATGCATCGACTGCTCCAGGGGGATGTGGGAAGCGG
>JBDUEH010000485.1:0-2566 GCA_040002555.1 Gemmatimonadales bacterium
TAATTCCGAGACATCGGTAGGCATCCTCCTTGTGGTCTGAAACCGCCCCCCGCTGGTTGCCGAAGTGGGGGGAAGGTGTGAAGGCCGCAGTTGCGGCCGTTTTTGGGAACACGAAAGATACCCGGACCGCACCCTTCGGGCAACGGAATCACATCTGATCAGCTACGGTCACTGCACCCGGCGGGGTACTTCTTGCACCTTTTAAATCCGAACACTTATCTGGAGATGCACATGCTGGAGATACTGAGGCGGTATAGAAAACTGACTTTCATGGCGGCAGTTACTGTCAGCAGCGCCGCGTGCTCAGGGGGCGGGTCAACGGGTGGGCTAGACGTCGAGCAGAACTATACGATCTCGCTCAACTCGGCGAGCGAAGTGCCAGCGCCCAAGGCCACTCTCGCGACCGGTATGGCCGACGTGGTGGTTTACGGCGAACGGATCGACTGGCAGCTCGCCGGGTCCAACATCAACGCCATAACGATGGCTCACATACACAACGGCGCGATTGGTGTGGCGGGACCGGTCGTCGTTACACTCTTCGCACCCGGAACTGCAACCGGCGCGATCAACGGAATTTTCGCATCCGGATCCTTTACCGCGGCAAACCTGCCGGCCGGAGTTACATTGGCCTCGCTGAAAGCGCTTTTGCTGAGCGGAAATGCGTACATCAACGTTCATACAGTCGCGAATCCGTCTGGCGAGATGCGCGGTCAGCTCAAGTAGCACGAAACCAACACACGAACCAGGAGCATTCATGAAGTGGCGGTACATCATCGCGGTCATCGGAGTCGCTGCAACCGCCACCGTGCTTCAGGCGCACGATTTCTTTTTTCGCACTGACACGTACTTTGTTCAGCCGAACGGGACGATCAAGCTGCGAGCGCTAAACGGAACGTTCAGCAAGAGTGAGAACTCGATCACACGCGACAGGCTTGGCGATCTGAGCCTCGTGGGACCAACGGGTCGGCAGTCTCCGGACACGGCCAACTGGTCGACGAGCGGCGATACCAGCGTCCTCACCGCGAAAGTCGGCGCTGCCGGGACGTACATAGTCGGCGCTTCGCTCAAACCGCGACAGATCACGCTCAAGGCACCCGAGTTCAACAAGTATCTCGCTGACGATGGAATCCCCGATGTCCTGACAATGAGGCGGAAGAACGGGCAGCTCAACAAGGATGCGACCGAGCGTTATTCGAAGCACATCAAGGCTCTCATCCAGGTCGGCACGAAACGCGATGGAGCCTTCGCTACAATCCTCGGTTATCCCGCTGAGCTCGTCCCGCTGGACAATCCCTATTCAAGCAAGGTGGGCGGAACCGTTCGGTTTCGTGCACTGGTGGATGGCAAGCCCGCCGCGAACCAACTCGTTGTAACCGGCGGCCGGACACCTACCGGTGGCAGGCTTTCCGAGAGACGCGTTCGAACGGACGCATCGGGAATCGCACGAGTCAGGCTTTCTGCACGCGGCCAGTGGTACGTGAAATTCATTCACATGACGCCGTTCTCCGGAACCGAGAGAATCGATTACGAATCGAAGTGGGCGACGCTCACGTTCGAGGTCCGGTAGTCGAAAGTGACGGGCTGACCGATGACGGCTGACTGCTGACGGCTGACTGCTGACCGATTGAGGCTCTAGCTAAACGTTGAACCGGAAGAGGAGTACGTCGCCGTCCGCGACCACGTACTCCTTTCCCTCTGAGCGGACGGCGCCTTTTTCTCTTGCGCCTTTCCATCCATTGAGCGCAACGAAGTCATCGTATGCGACCGTTTCCGCGCGGATGAATCCCTTCTCGAAATCGGTGTGAATCACCGCAGCCGCTTTCGGAGCGGTGTCGCCGCGATGAATGGTCCACGCCCGAACTTCCTGTTCACCCGCGGTGAAGTAAGTCTGCAACCCGAGCAGGTGATAACCCGCGTGAATCAACCGGTCCAGACCCGCCGACTCGAGTCCCAGTGACAGCAGGAACTCCTCGCGATCCTCAACTGGAAGCTCCGCGAGTTCAGCTTCAATCTTCGCGGAGAAGGGAACTACTTCAGCGTGCTCACCGCTCGACTTGACCGCGTCGCGAAGAGCCCTGAGGTGCGGCCCTTCGTCGCCGTGCAGCTCGCTGTCGCTGACGTTGGCGGCGTAGAGAACCGGCTTGCTCGTGAGAAGTGAAAGCGGCGCAAGCGCTGCCATCTCGTCTTCAGTGAGCTTCGCTTCCCACAATCCGCGGCCGTCTTTCAGAAACTCGTAAGCGCGCTCGAGAGCCGGTAGCTCCGTGAGTGCTTCCTTGTCGCCGGTGCGCGATGCGCGGCGCATCTTGTCGAGTCGCTTTTCAACTCCGCCAAGATCGGACAACGCGAGCTCGAACTCGATTACTTCGCGATCGCGAGCCGGATCGACCGCGCCCATCACGTGAGTGACATCTTCGTCCTCGAAGCAGCGGACGACATGTACGATCGCGTCGGTCTCACGAATGTTCGCCAGGAACTTGTTGCCGAGGCCTTCGCCTTCGGCTGCGCCCTTCACCAGCCCTGCGATATCGACGAACTGCACCACAGCCGGAACGGTTTTTTTCGGCTG
>JBDUEH010000486.1:0-2548 GCA_040002555.1 Gemmatimonadales bacterium
TCCAGCACAACCAGATGCGTCGCAGTATCGCAAGCCACATGGTCCAGAGTGTAGCTGCAGCGCCGCACGTGACGAGCGTCTTCGACGCAGACCTGTCTGAAGTCGTAGCTCATCGCGATGCCAACAAGAACGAATTTCAGACTCGCGGTGTGAAGCTCACGTACACAGCGTATTTCGTCAGAGCCACCGTGACTGCACTGAAGGCTGTGCCTGAAGTGAACAGTCGCTGGCACCACGATTCCCTCGAGCTCTTCGACGACATCAACATCGGCATCGCCACGGCGCTTGGCTCCGGCGGGTTGATCGTCCCCGTCATCACGAAGGCGCAGGATCTCGATCTGTTCGAGACGGCAAAGAAGCTCCAGGACCTCACTGAGCGCGCGCGAACCGAAACACTGGACACACGCGACGTCCAGAACGGGACGTTCACAATCTCCAACCACGGCGTGAGCGGCAGTCTGTTCGCAGCGCCGATCATTATCAACCAGCCGCAGTCAGCGATCCTGGGGATAGGAAAGATGGAGCGGCGTGTAGTCCCTGCGGCGGTAAGCGGTCATGAGATCATGGTGAAGCCGATGTGTTATATAAGCCTCACCATCGACCACCGCGTCCTCGACGGTTACCAGGCAAATCAGTTCCTGACCGCCTGGGTCGACGCACTCGCCGACAACTAGGCGGCGCTAAACCCCGGCGTCGCGAATTTCTTTCGCGCGCTCTCTCGAGACTGGCACTCGTGTGCCGTCGGACAATTCGGCGACGAGCTTCGTCCTGTTGTGGCGACGAAACGCCGTCACTCGATCCATGTTGACGATGTGCGCGCGATGAATGCGCGCGAATTTCTTCGGATCGAGTCGCGCCTCGAGGCGATTGAGTGAAAGGTGAAGCATGTGTCGCGCGCTGTCGGTGTGAGCCACGACGTAGTCTCCATCGGCTTCGAACCGAATAACGCTGCCTACCGCGACAGGCACCACGTTGTTTCCCGATCGCACGAACAACCGCGTCATCGGACCGGTGCCAAGAGTTTCGCGAAGCCGGTCGATGGCTGATGGTGACACCGGTTCACCGATTGCCGAGCGAACTCGCTCGAGGCTCTTCGCCAGACGCTCATGCCCAAACGGCTTCAGCAGATAATCAACTGCGCCGAGCTCGAATGCTGACGCCGCGTGTTGCGCGAAAGCCGTCGTAAAGATCACGAACGGCTGATGCGTGATGTGACGGATTACATCGGTTCCAAGTAGCCCGGGCATCTGGATATCGAGAAAGGCGAGATCCGGTTTGAGCCTGTTGATCGCTTCCACGGCGGCAGGACCATTCGTCGCTTCACCGATAACCCGAAGCCACTCGACACCCGCGAGCATGTCGCGCATTCCCGCACGAGCGACTGACTCGTCGTCCGCCACGACGACGGTCACGCTGCTGTCGGCAGGAGCGTTAATCTGCTCGCTCCTGCGGAATGCGAAGCACGGCCAGTGTCCCCTGTGGTGATGCCGATGTGAGTTCCAGACTGGCCCGCGATCCATAAAGAACGGCCAGACGTTCGCGCAGTCGTCGGAGGCCAGTACCCGATGGTGTCGGTGTTACGGACACCCCCGCTCCCGTGTCTTTAACGCTCAACAAGAGATTGTCGACTGTCAGCTCCGCGGAAATCGACAGGTCAGTTGGCTCGACCATTGGCGCTGCTCCATGCCGAATCGCATTTTCCACCAGAGTGAGCGCCGCAAAAGACGGCATCGTTGCCGCGAGCGCATCCTGAGGAATATCAAAATGAATTCGCAGCCGATCGCCGAATCGAATGATCTCGATATCGAGATAGCGTTCAACGAAGGCGATTTCCTCTGACACCGACACGATATCCCTATCCTCCTCTATCGTCCTACGCAACAATCCCGCAAGCTGCTCGGCGGCCATGGCAGCAGTCGCCGGCTCGCTCGGTATCAGCTGGACGACGGTGTGAAGAGCGTTGAACAGGAAATGGGGATTGAGTTGCGACCTCAGCGCTGCAAGCTGTGCTTTCGCAGCGCTCGCCTCAGCCTTTGCCGCACGATCGGCTGATTGAACCGTGTACGACACGCCCGCGATCATCACGTAGATCCAGACGCCGGTGACCAGGAACGGGCCAATGCCCACGCCATAAACCAGAACAAGCTGCCTGAGCATGATGCTTTCGATCACGCTGTTGCAGGCGATCCACGCAATTGCGTAAACGAGAGCCGCAACTATGTGAAACGCAACGAACCTTACACGAACGTGCTCAGGCCATGGAAACCGCTCTGTGACCTTTTGCACGAGCAGCCCAAGCGCGGCCGCAGGAATGATGCTCCTCAAGGAAATGAACATCGCTCGCGACAGCCCGATCGGACCGTGCGCCATGAGCACGAGCATCGTCAACAGACCCCAGACGGGCAGCCATCCCAATAGAAGCTGTAGCCAGACTACCCGTCGTCGCATGATAGAAGTTCCGTGCTTCAGTTTCTCGGAGCAAGTGAAGCTGTACGTTTCGCTTCGATCGTCAGGTTGTCAGACCACGTCTTGCCGTTGTCGGTAGACC
>JBDUEH010000487.1:0-2540 GCA_040002555.1 Gemmatimonadales bacterium
AGATGCACGACCATCTGGCCAAAGCTCAGGTGGACGAAAGTCGCATCAACGAGCTCGAGCGCGCCATCGATGCCTGTGAAAAGGAGTTGGAGCCATTGAAGGCTTTCATCGTACCTGGTGGAACTCCAAAAGCCGCGGCGCTCCACGTCGCGCGAACGGTCTGCCGAAGGGCCGAGCGACGGGTGATTCACCTTCAGAGGGACGTCGAGATTCCGCAGATCGTGGTCGTCTATCTCAATCGTCTCTCAGATCTCCTCTTTACCCTCGCCCGCGTCGCGAACACGCGTGCCGGCGCGGGCGAAGTGACCTGGTAAGCTCTCTGGCGACTCGATGAGCTTGACACAGATCGAGGGACTCAATCTTCCCTACCCGGTCACCGTCGAGCCGGGCTCGCGCACGAGCGCCGGAGAATTTTCTCGAAGCGTCGCCCCGGCTTTTCGATATGCGATCATAACGGACTCGCATGTCGGACCACTATATGGAGGAACCGTCGCCGATTCGGTCGGGGTCAGTCATGATGACATCCTCGCAGTGCCGGCCGGCGAAGCGAGCAAGACACGCGGAAGCTGGGGATGGCTTACCGACGAGCTTCTCTCACGAAACTTTGGTCGCGATTCCGCAATCATTGCACTCGGCGGCGGAGTAGTCGGCGACCTCGCTGGATTCGTTGCCGCCACGTACATGCGCGGCATACCAATCGTTCATATTCCGACGACATTACTCGCGATGATCGATTCTGCGATCGGCGGAAAGGCAGGGGTGGATACGCCCTCGGGCAAGAATATGGTGGGGTCATTTCACCAGCCGAATGGCGTCCTTGTTGACACGCAAGTCCTTGGCACACTTAGACTTAAAGAGTTGAGAACGGGATTCGCCGAAGCACTTAAGCATGGCGTGATTGCCGATCGCGGTTATTTTGAATCGGTGGTCGAATCCATACCGGCAATTGTTTACTCAGTTGCTGAGGCTAGTGATCGGGTCAGTGACCTTGTCGTCGGAAGTATTGGAATCAAGGCAGGTATTGTTTCGCGAGATGAACATGAGGGCGGGCTCAGAAAGGTGCTCAACTTCGGTCACACGGCGGGTCATGCTATCGAGACTCTGAGCGGATTCACGATCAGTCACGGCGAAGCCGTGGCGATCGGGATGGTGATCGAAGCCAGGATCGCCGAGCTTGCGGGAGTCGCCGAGAATGGAACTGCGGAAACGATTCGCAGTGCGGTAGCTGGTGCGGGACTTCCGGTTGCGCGCCCTGCAGGAATGGACGCCGATCGGATGCTCGAAATGATGCGGACCGACAAAAAAGTGCGCGGCGGCACTATCCAGTACTCGCTGCCCGCGACGATCGGAGAAATGGCAGGATCGGATTCCGGTTGGACCGTGTCTGTCAACGACGAAATCGTAAGGGAGGTACTTAAATGAAACGTGGCGATGTTCTGACTCTGGCTGTTGCCAGCATCATTGCCATTATTTTCATTGGAACAGGGGCAGCCCACCTCCCGCTCGGGCGCGCTGCCTACGTTCACGCGCCGGTTCTCGTTTACGCCGAGCCGTTGCTGGATCCCCTCGTCGTGACTGCCAAGAAGATCGTTAAGGATGCGGGTCAGTATCACCGGGCGTCTGCTGGTGAGGCACTTCGAATGCGCGCCGCGGGAATACTGCCTGACCCGCGTCGATTCGCCAAAGCCGAGCCGGGTGAAGAAATCCCCATCACGCTCACCCAGTATTGTTTGAAGGGAACGACCCGTCGCGGTCGCTTCGTGCGTCCGGGAATCGTCGCCGCAGATCCGAGGATTTTCCCGCTTGCGCGTTACGTCGAAGTATTCATGGGCAGGCGTTACCTCGGCCGCTATCTCGTTGACGATACCGGCGGCAACGTGATCGGCGCCACGCTCGACATCTGGACACCGTCGTGCAGCCAGGCCACCCGGTTCGGGCGACAGAAAGGCAAGGCAGTTCTCGTCGCTAAAAGCTCGGAGCATCTGCTTCCTCCGACGTTGGTCGAGCTCGACCTGATTCCCGATCTCGGTGCGGTTGCCGATCTCATCGATGGACTCGCAAGGCGCGACTAACAAAAACAACAAACCCAGAGAGTCCGGAGCTGTCAGTAGACAGTCGTTGAGTGCTGAGCAATGAGTCTTTGGGCCGGTACAGACCGGGAGGATGGGTGAGCCGGAGCAAAATTCCACTCACTTTTATGGGCACGCACCCTTTTGGAGGTTGTCGTGCCTTGGAGGACTTCCGATCTCGTGGACACTCGCAAAGAGTTTATCCGGCAGGCGCTAATTGGCCGCTATGCGATCACCGAGTTGTGTATCGCGTTTGGTGTTAGTGAAAAGACCGGTCACAAATGGCTCGCCCGATGGAAGAAAGAGGGTGAGCTTGGGCTATCTGACCGCTCGCATGTACCTCATACCGCTCCTCACCGAGTTGCTCTCTCGACGCGCCGTGAGATAACAGCGCTCCGAGAGAAGCATCCTACCTTGAGGCATTTCGAGGAATTCGGAATGCCCTTGATAGTGCGCAGTGACAACGGGGTT
>JBDUEH010000488.1:0-2537 GCA_040002555.1 Gemmatimonadales bacterium
GCGCATTGTTGGTGATCGGATCTTCGGGCCACGGAACGAGAACGACATTTCCATTCGCGTCGTACGGCGAGATGAGCGGGTTGGAAAAGAATGCGGTCGTGAAGTTCACCGGCACTCCATCGCGCTTGGTGCGAGCTGCCTGCGTGCTCGTTCCAACTTTCAGCCACGGCTTTACGATCTGATCGAGATTGAGCCGAACGGTCGAGCGATTGAAGTTGTCGTTCAGCGCCACGCCATGAACGGCGAGGACAGTTCCGCCCAGATAATACTTCGTGTCGGCGCTGCCGCCCGAGATCGAGAGGTCGTTCTGCATCTGATTGCCGTCTCTCGTGCCGATGCGCCCCCAGTTCGTGTCAGTTCCGTTCGCAAGACCTGTCTTCTCGGTCGCCGTAAGAGTGGTGCTGCAATCCTGGGTTGGTGTTGTGCGCACGCGAACGCATTTGAAATCGGCGAACTGCTGTGCATTCATCAGTGTCGGAAGATTCGCGATGCGTTGTGTTCCAGTGTACGCGCTGTAGCTGACCTTCGGCTTGCTGACTGAGCCTTTTCGGGAAGTCACCAGTACCACGCCGTTCGATCCTCTCGATCCATAGATGGCCGCTGCCGACGCGTCCTTCAGGATCTCGATCGAAGCAATGTCAGACGGATTGATCTCCGCGAGATTGCCGTTGTATGGAATTCCATCGACAACAACAAGCGGTGAGGTGCTCGCGGAGATCGAGTTGCGTCCACGCACCTGGATGGCGATCGACGGCTCTGCTCCTGCAGAGTTCGTTGTCACGGTCACGCCCGGTGTCGCGCCCTCAATTGCCTGTGCGACGCTGACGTTCGGCTTTTCCTCGAGCCGTTCGGGTTTCACGCTGGCGACCGAGCCGGTGATGTCGCTTCGTGTCTGCGATCCATACCCGACGACGACTACGTCTGAAAGCGAAACCGTTGTTCGCACCATCCGGATCGTCACAGTCGCAGCTTCGTTCAGCGGAACCGTCTGCCGCACGTACCCAATCCGCGAGACCACGAGAGACGCGTTCGGCCCAGGCACTCTGATCGAGAACGCACCCTGCTCGTCAGACAGCGTTCCGATCGACGTGCCCTGCACGACGACAGTTGCAGAAACCACAGGCCCGCTGTTGTCGGCACCGACAATCGTCCCTTTCACGGTTGTCTGCTGCGCCTGCGCCCGCGAGGCAACAAGCAGCGTAAACAGCATCGATACTATTGCGATGTTCCATCTTCCGACACGTAAACTGCGCATACGCACTCTCATCCTGTGAGGGTTGGACTGAACTGCTGATGTTACGGTGGGTCTTCTGAGTTACCGCCGGCGCGATGGCCGAGCGCTGCGCCCGGCTCCATTCCGGTGATTCGCATTGTTGCATCCTTCGCATTCGGCCAGAAGCGAAGCTCGAACTCGACGACGGCCGCCTCGACAGCTTTCGCGTCGGGACCGCCGAGCACGAGTGATTGATGTCCGTTCGCGCTGTTGAGCCAGATGATTCCGGCTCCGGGGCGCGACCCCGGAGTTCCAGCCAGTTTTACGGCCGGAACCATTGAATTGGTCGAAGGCGTACCCACGAGTAGTACGAGTCCGTGGTTCGATATCGAGTCAGGCAGATCGTCAACAGATGAGACGCGCACTGCACGGCCTGTCGCAGACTGAAGAGTAGTTGCGAGCTGGTATGCGCTTTCGAGTTCCAGCACCGCTGCCTTCGCCCCAAACACAACGGCGATCGGCCTTCTCCAATCCACCTTGTTCACGACATCCAGTCCCTGTGGGTAAAGGACGCGATCGCCGAGTGTCGACTTCGGATTGAATTGAGGCACGCCGGCCTTTGCTGCGATGCCCCATCCGTAGGCGTGCTTTGCTTCGTAGTCGGCGCGGATGAAGTGATGATAGGTCCCTGTTCGTTGGTCGCCGATGAGGTCCAGCGCCACTGTCGCGCGCGTTGACGAACCGGGAGCGAGCGTCACGCTCTTCGCACTCGTGAGACGCGATGTCACTCCATCAAATGCGAGGGGAGTAAACGTCACCTTGAGCGCGCGCGACGTCCCGTTCGTGACCACGAAAGTCGCAACCGCCTTATCGCGCGTGAACCGCGTCTCAGTCGCCCTGATCGGCAGCTCGCGCACCGGAGCAGTCGGCGACCCATACTTCCGGATCGTGGACATCAAGTCCACACCTTCAGGCTTTGGCCGGCGGTCGAGCCCGAGCGGCTCGTAGTGGCGGCTGTTGCTGCCAGCGACTGCCGCGTTGAAAGTCAGCGATTCCTGGAACTGAAACTCGAATAGCTCTGGAACTGCGTGCGGCGCCAATACTGCCTCGTAAATCTTTGCGACGAGCGGACGCCTGCTCTCGGGCGCCATGCGAGTGAGATCCTTCCAGTTGAACTCACCAATCGTCATCGGCTTGCCGATGTCCGTCGCATATCCTGCGCTGCCAAGCACGTGGGACGAATACGCTTCGATCCACTGCGGACCGTGTTTGTATGCGTGTAGTCCCACTCGGTCGAATGGCACGCCGAGATCGAGTAGCCGCG
>JBDUEH010000489.1:0-2532 GCA_040002555.1 Gemmatimonadales bacterium
GCGCCGGTTCTCGTGCTCGTCTCGTACTTCATGGGGAAGCCGATGAATCTCGTGTTCCAGAATCCGCTCGAGCTCATTTCGGTGGCGGCGGTGGCGTTCATCGTGAACGCGATCGCGCAAGATGGCGAGACGACGTGGTTCGAGGGTTTGCTGCTGCTCGGCGTGTACGTGCTGCTGGGTATGGCGTTCTTCTTCTTCACGCCGCCGGTGTAGGCGCGGCACAATCGGCCAGGTTTCTTCATAAGCTTGCTACTATGATCGGGCGCGACTCAATTAGGAACAGCGATTCCTAATCAAGAAGGTCCCAATGCAAATTAGAGCCAGTCGCGACTGGATTGCGAATGCGATCGTCCTCGTCGCCCTCCATGCCGCCGCAGTCCACCCGCTCAGTGCTCAAGGCGCGGACCCATCGGCGTCTTTGCCAATAACAGTCGGGGTACAGCCGGGGAATAGTCTGCCCGGTGGGCGGATACGCATTTCCGGCTCTACCATCCGGCTCTCCAACGCTCCTGGACTCAATGCTGGCAGCATGGTCGTTCGTATCACGATCACACCGCTGGGCAAATTCCCGGTTGATGCGGAGACGACAATCGGCCCCACGACTGAATACGAGCAGGAACGGTCCTTCACTGTTCCGGTGGATGCGGCAGGTGGTTACGCGGGCGTGTTTGATGGGCCGCTCGGACCGGGCCAATACCGCGTTACAGTGGTCGCACCAGATGGGAAGGGAAAGGAGACAACTGATTTCGTCGTAATCCAGCGCGAGGATATGGAAGAAGAGACAACCGAGCGCTTCAAGCGGGCAGTCGAAGTTGCGGGATCAGCGGTCGAAAACGCGGAACGAATGATAGAAGGGCTTCCAGAATCTCCCGCAAAGACTGAGATGACGAAAAAACTCTCTGTCATCAAGACGAAACTGGCGCAGGCTCCATCTCAGACGGCGATGTTTGCCGCCGGCATCGACATGATCGGAGCCATTCCCCAAAAATATCCAGAGACGTCGCGCGCGTTCGCCCCGTATTTCCGGCAGATGGGATTGTGGACTGCCAATTCGCGCGAAGAGATAGAGACAATCTCAAAGCAGCTCGACGCGAGCAAGAAAGCACGCGTCACATGTGACCAGCTCGACAGAGTGACCGAGTCCTTCAAGTTCGCCGGCCTGCTGTTGAATCTGGTTGGATCGCCGCTCGAGGTTGCAAAGAATTTTGCAGCGGACATGACGTCGGAAATCATCGTGAAAGAAGCCTCGGCTTCGCCACGTCTGAACGGCGATCTCGGATTTCAAACGCTCGTGGGCCAGGTGAACAAGAAAGGTCCGGACACGTTCGGCCGAATTCAGGAGTGGATCGGCGGCGGAAGAGTTGACATGCAGGGCTCGCTGTCGAGCCTGATTCTCGACGCGGCATCGTACGCCGGCGCCAAAATGTTCGAGAATTACTGCGAGAAATTCGAGGGGCCCCTCAAGGCGACGATGAATGCAGAGTTCACCAAGGGAGGCACTCCATGGTGGAAGTATTCAGTCGCGATAGAGGGGAAGCTCGTTCTACGATATGCCAAGGGCGCCACGGGTGAAGCAGCGAGTGTCAGCGGCCAGTTCGAGGGCGCAGGGCGAACCTTCACTGTATGGGAGAACGCGGGGAAAGTCCTGTTTCCCGAGCTGATGCCCAAGGGTGCAATCGTTGCGCGCGTAATAAAACCGCCGATTGGAACACCGTACATCCAGACTCAGGGCATGGTTGCTGCGCAGGTGCTTTCACCGACGTCTTTCCTGATTCCGGTGGAAGGAACGATCGTCGGCAAGAAGCTCACTCTTCGCATGCTCGCATCAACCATCGACTTCACTACCGCAACCGCGCGCGGGGTATATGTGTTCTTCGGGCCCGGTACGTTGAACATTCCTCTCACGACGACGTTTACGCTGCCGTACAAGGACGCGCACTGGATCATCGAGAAGGGCCTTGGCGGAACTCAGACAGAGTTCGAGATCAAGACAGAGGGAAAGAAGTTGACGATCGATCGTTCGTCAAAGGTGGACAAGCCAGGAGCCTCTGCCGCCAAATACACCATGGACCTTCAGGCATGCAATCCGGGATGCTGACAACCGCGACACGAGCAATCGTTGCGACTGTAGCGCTCTCGAGCGTTGCACTCAGCCAGGAAGTAAAGCACATCCCGCTAGTTGCGGGGCTCACGCTCGTCTCAGCAACCCAGCTCGCATCGGGCGACCAGGAAAATGTCGTGACGGTAAGCGGTGTCTCCGCTCAGGGCGCGAGCTACGGTTGGACATTCCGGCAGCACAGAGGGAACGCAGTCGAGACCGGCACGTTCAAGCGCTTCGTTCGCATCGAGGATCTAAACTCGGCGCCAAGGTTGAACCCGGTGTTCTTCAGTACGGATGTCGATCGTTTTCCAGGATCGACCGCGTTCTCCATTTCTGACACAGTACTTCAGAAGCTCAAGGCCGGCGCACCTGTACCGTATTCGCTCGGGCAAGTTGACGGAGTGGACTTTGGAACTGGAATGGCAGGCGCG
>JBDUEH010000490.1:0-2529 GCA_040002555.1 Gemmatimonadales bacterium
AATCGGCGCGTGTTACGGCTCTCGCCTCGAGAGCATGGGAGCAGGCCCGGAAGAAAAACGACTACAAATCCGCGGCGCCGTGGCTGGATAAGGTCTTCCGGTTGGCGAGAGAGGAAGCCGACGCGTCGGGACACAATGGGAATCGCTACGATGCTCTGCTCGATGACTACGAGCCCGGGATGACCAGCGATCAGCTCACCGCTCTGTTTGCACAGCTCCGCATCGGTGTGATGCCGCTGATCGAAGCTCATCGCGACAAATCACCTCCACCTTCTCGAGCGCTCCGCACAAAGAGATTCCCGCTCGATCACCAACGGTCTTTCGCCGAAGGCGTTGCAAAGGCAATTGGTTTCAACTTCGACACTGGCCGTCTCGACATTGGCCAGAATCCGTTCTGCACCGAGATTGGTCCGGGCGATGTGCGCGTCGTGTTGCGTTTCTATTCGAACGACCTCCTGCGCGGGATCTTCACCCTTTTGCATGAGCTCGGACACGCGCTCTACGACCAGGGTCTGGACGCAACTCACTACGGAACGCCAATGGGCGAGTCCGCCTCGGCGTCCTTTCACGAGTCTCAGTCGCGACTGTGGGAGAACCTTGTCGGCAGGAGCGCAGGTTTCTGGCGCTTTTTCTACCCTCAGCTTCAGAGCACGTTTGATCGCGGCTTGCGCGACGTTTCTCTCGAGACATTCATGGAGATCATCAACGGTGTCGAGCCCGGCGTCTTTCGTGGCGAGGCAGACGAAGTCACATACAACATTCACATCCTGATTCGCGTCGAGCTCGAGCGAGCATTGCTGTCGGGGGATCTTGTCGCAGCAGATCTGCCTGGAGCGTGGTCGGAGTTGTATCGGCGCTACCTGGGAGTAACGCCTGAGGACGATCGGTCCGGGTGCCTTCAGGACTCACATTGGGCTGAGGGACTCATTGGATATTTTCCGACCTACATGCTGGGAAATGTGTATGCCGCTCAGATCTTCGAGGCTGCCGGGCGCGATCTTGGATCACTGGATGATGCTTTTGGCCAAGGCGATTTCGATGGATTTCGCGAGTGGCTTCGCGAGAATATCCATCGCTATGGAATGCGTTACCGTTCCGGCGAGATCATCAAGCGGATTACGAGGAGAACGTCCGATCCGTCTGTCCTGGTTCGCAGCCTGTCGCAACGCTATGAGTCACGGCCGGGAATGTGAAGAGTGTACGTCGGCTAGGTGGTCGACCTGGTCTGTCACATCTTAGCTCGGTGGACGGGGCTAGTCTAAGCGCTATTTCTTGACTGACGAGTCCACTGATTTGAGATGGGCGCGAATGGCACCGATCATCGCGTGCCGCGAGCGCGCCGCTACCGATCGCGCAATATGCAGATACGATTTACGTGAACGAGCTCAGGCGGCGGTTGGGCTGGTGACGCTGATCTTCGGGCTTGACCAGAGTGCGTTGATCGATTCGCTGGTCTACTCGGCCGCGAGGAAGCAATGAGTCCGCCGTTGTAACGTAAACAAACTAGTTTCTCACCAGCGCCTTGTACTTGATCCGGTGCGGCTGATCAGCATCAGCTCCCTTCCGCTTTTTCAGATCCTCGATGTACGCCTGGTAATTCCCTTCAAACCATACGACCTCGCTCTCTCCTTCGAACGCAAGGATGTGTGTCGCAATACGATCGAGAAACCACCGATCATGCGTGATGACTACCGCACAGCCCGAAAAATCGAGAAGAGCATCTTCTAGAGCGCGAAGCGTATCGACATCGAGATCGTTCGTCGGCTCGTCCAACAACAGCAAGTTGCCACCGGACTTCAACAGCTTCGCGAGATGCAGACGGTTCCGCTCACCACCGGAAAGCTTGTCAACAGTTTTTTGCTGATCCGAACCCTTGAAGTTGAAGCTCGACAAATACCCGCGCGCATTCACCTCGCGCTTCCCAACTTGAATCGTGTCGAGCCCGCCACTCACTTCAGCATAGACAGTCTTCGTCGAATCGAGATCGCGACCCTGATCGACATACGCGAGCTGAACGGTCTCACCAACCTTCAATGATCCACCGTCCGGCTTCTCTTCTCCAACAATCATCCGAAAGAGAGTAGTCTTACCCGCGCCGTTCGGACCAATCACTCCAACGATTCCACCACGCGGCAGCGCAAAGCTCAAATCGTCGAACAACACCTTGTCGCCGTACGCCTTCTGAAGATTCTTCGCGATCACCACGTCATTGCCAAGGCGCGGCGCAGGCGGAATCACGATCTCGTTCGCTGCGATCTTGTCGTCCTGACTCTCAGCTGCCAGATCTTCGTACGACTGCAACCTCGCTTTCGACTTCGACTGGCGCGCACGCGGCGACATCCTCACCCACTCGAGCTCATGCTCGAGCGTCCGCTGCCTCGCCGACGCCTGCTTCTCCTCGGTCGCCAACCGATTCTTCTTCTGCTCGAGCCAGCTCGTGTAGTTGCCTTCATATGGTATACCGGCCCCACGATCGAGCTCGAGAATCCACTTCGCGACATTGTCCAGGAAATACCGGTCGTGCGTGAC
>JBDUEH010000491.1:0-2527 GCA_040002555.1 Gemmatimonadales bacterium
GCGATCGCTGGCGAAATGCTCGCCAGTCTCGGCATCCCCGAGCGCAGCGCTCAACAGGCGGTGCACAGTCTCATGGAAGGTGCGGTCTCGAACTTGTCAGACGCGGCGCCTCATGAGGTGTTGACGGGGCCGCTAGTGCGCGGAGACTCAGAGACGATCGTCCGGCACTTGAATGCTATTAGAGGCGATCCCGGGGCGAGAGCGGTTTACAAGAGGATGTCGCTTGCTGCTCTGGAGCTGGCGGCTCTTCGCGGAACTGATCCGGAGAGGATCGAGGAAATGAGGAAGATTCTTCTGCTCCGATAATTTCCCGGACGGCCACAGCAAAAACGTCTTTTACCGCTGAGGCCGCTGAGGCCAGAATGAGAACGCTGGGTAGGCGGAAAAAAAAGGGGTGGTCAACCGTAGATCGGGTGGGCACGCCTTCGCAATACATTGCAACCCGTAGTTTTAATAAACAAATAGATGAAATTGGTTCGAACGACTATCGGGCGAATGCTCGAAAAAGCCGACGGTTCCTCACCGGTCTCATTTCGATCTCCGCGACCTCAACGGTGAAATACGTAGTTTTTAGAACGAACTTGAATCAAGAACACGCGCATTTTTCGGCGGTGTGAATTTGAATTCCGATGAGGAGATCGAGACATTCGGCTGAAGTTTTGTGATCGTCACAACGCGAGTCAGGCCATTCAGATCGACGACTTCGAATTGCCGGATGCTGTTGTCCTGCGCATCGACCCAGACCTTGGCGTGGCTGAACATGTTGTTGTCCTGCTTTGGCACGAGCTCCACGACATTCGTACGCCTGCCTGCAACGGTGGCTGATCCTGCCGAAGTGATTGTATAGCGCTTCGCCGATGAATTGAGAAACAGCGCTCCCGGTTCGACGAGTGCGAGCGTGCTCTTTCCATTTGCGGGAAGTCGCATCACCTGACCCGGAGCGCTGCTCGGGAGATACACCCAGAGCGACTTGCCGTCGGCAACAACCCGATCTCCCTTTGGATCCAAAAAATTCACGGAGAGAAGGTCCGGTGCGCGGCGGAACATCACACCTCGTGAAACCGCGTTGGTGCCGGTGAGCGGATTGGTGATGGACTGCTGGAACTCGGCGCGAAGAGTCTTCATCTCCGAATATGCGCTCGACGCCTTCTGCATTATCGTTTCTGGTGTCTGCGCGTGAGCGCTCGCGACTGCGCCGAGGGCGATGATTGTTGCGATGATTTTCATGTGACTTCCTACCCCCGGCGGAAATTGTCGTTCCTACGCAACCGGGCCGCTGGTGACGCGACGGCCAATCGCTGCAGCAACCGCACGCAACTCTTCGACCAGGCTCGTGAGCTGGTCCGGGAACAGTGACTGCGCGCCATCGGACAGCGCGTTTTCGGGATGCGGATGCATCTCGACGATGATTCCATCCGCGCCGGCTGCGAGCGCTGCGCGAGCCATCGGGGTGACCTTGTCGCGAATTCCCGTTCCATGACTTGGATCGCCAACAATAGGCAGATGCGAGAGCTTGTGAACTGTGGGAATCGCCGTGACGTCGAACATGTTGCGGGACGACGGATCGAAGCTGCGAACCCCGCGCTCGCAGAGAATCACCTGTCCGTTTCCTTCGGACAGAATGTATTCGGCGCTCAGCAGCAAATCCGTAATTGTCGCTGCCATTCCACGCTTGAGCAGCACCGGCTTGCCGATCCGCCCGACTGTCTTCAGGAGCGAATAGTTCTGCATGTTACGGGCGCCGATCTGGATGCAGTCCGCGATTTCCGCAACGAGGTATGCTCCTTCGTCGTCCATCGCTTCGGTAACGATCGGGAGACCAGTCTCTCGTTTTGCCAGCGCCAGGAGCTCCAGCCCCTGCTTGCCGAGACCCTGAAACGAATACGGCGAGCTGCGTGGCTTGAATGCACCGCCGCGAAGCGCGCTCCCGCCGGCTGCAACTACGGCCCGTGCCGATTCCAGAATCTGTGATTCAGATTCGACAGAGCAGGGGCCGGCGATAACAGGAACTTCATTCCCACCGAATGACACTCCTGGAGCGATCGTAACGATAGTGCTCTCCGGTCTCCACTCACGCGATACCTGCTTATACGGCTGCGTGACATGGATGATCTCCTGCACACCGGGAAGAGCCGCGATCCGGGATGCGTTTACTCTTCCATCGTTACCGACTATCCCGATGGCGGTACGCTGTGCTCCCGGCATTGGCCGCGCGTCATAACCCATCTCCTTGATGACGGCGACTACGCGATCGACCTCCGCGGAGGCCGCGCCGTGATGCATCACTACCAGCATGTCAGGCGCTCAGTGCGGCTGGCTCGGCCGCTGAACGATTTCCAGCGATCGCTTCTTCGACGGCCGCACCCTTCATATGAACGCTCACGAGCGACGAGACACCGGGCTCCTGCATCGTTACGCCGTACACTGCATCGGCGGCTTCGGTGGTAGTGCGAGGGTTATGCGTGATCACGATGAACTGTGTTTTTGACTTGAACTCGTTGAGCATGCGAACGAACCGGCCGATGTT
>JBDUEH010000492.1:0-2525 GCA_040002555.1 Gemmatimonadales bacterium
TGCGGCCTCCACTGCCAGCGGGAACCGTCGTTTAGCAGCCGCTGGAAATCCCGATGAAGGACATGCGCCGATTCAAAGCCGATTATCTCAATGGCCGGAAGCGTTCTGAGCATGTCCCACAGGCCGGTCCAGAGACTGACCTGCTCGATTCGCACCTGCGCGAGCTCGCCAACTTCCTCGACAACTTGGGTTTCGTATCGGAAATCCGTAATCAGGCGAATCTCTGACGAGGTCGCGATCGCAAGCGCGCTCGTTCCCGAAAAACCCGTGAGATACTTGATGTTGGGAAGACTCGTCAGAAGCAGCGCATCGACCTTCTCCGCCGACAGACGGGCGCCGAGCGCCGCGAGGCGCTCCCTGCGGCGATCAGCCATTTCTGTCGAGTGTAGCGACGATTCCGCGCAAGGCCAGGTCGTAGCTGTCCGGTCCAAATCCGCAGATCACCGCGGTAGCGGCTTCGGCCAGCGCCGATTTGCGGCGTTCGGGCTCGCGTGCATAGATGTTCGTGAGGTGAACCTCGACGAATGGAATCGCAACTCCGGCCAATGCATCGCGAATTGCGAGACTGGAATGGGAATAGGCTCCGGCATTCATGAGGATGCCATCCACGCGGTCCTTCAGGTCGTGAATCGCGTCAACTATCTGTCCCTCGCCATTGAACTGTCCGAACGTCAACTCGGCATTCAACGTTTTGCCAAGTGCCGCCAGGCGTTCTTCGATCTGCGCCAGCGTCGTCGATCCGTACAGCTCCGGCTCGCGTGTCCCGAGCAGATTGAGATTGGGCCCATTGATGACGGCAATCTTCACGAATCCGCCAGGCCATAGACCCACTCGCGGAAGCGGCGAATGTCCTCTTCAGACTCCGGCGCTCCGCTCGCCGGGTTGGGCTGGTCTGCAACCGGGGGTGCGGCCGATTTCGTCGTAGTGGGTGGCGGCGTTCCCGCAGGCTGCGAGCTTAAAGCGCCGCTCAGAGCGAAGGCGGCCCGGGAATCGTCATCGCTGACTGGGGAGTCCGGAAAGAGATTTGCGAACGCATCTGATGCGAGTGGAAACGCGTCAGGCGCTCTCGCCGGTTCGGCAGGTGGCTCTGGAGCCGCCGGACTCCAGATCTCATCTGCTTCCGATTCGTCGGGCCCGGTTTCCTCTGCCACGGGCTCAGCGGCCACGGGATTCCAGATCTCATCTAATTCCGAATCGTCGGGCCCGGTTTCCTCTGCCACAGGCTCCGCGGCCGCAGGATTCCAGATCTCGTCGGTCTCTGATTCATCGAGAGCGGCGCTCTCTAATTCAGGAACCGCTGCGCGTGCCGTAAAGGAAGGCTGACCATCACTTGGTGGCCGATAGGTGCCGAGTGTCGCGAAGAATTCGCGGATCGTCGGGCCTGTTGGCGTGTAGTGAGCGAGATCCTTTTCGTCGGGAGGCTGCGGCGAGTAAGCAACGACAGCATCATCATCCAAGGCGGAGGCTTCTTCCTGGTCGAGTCGGGCCGAAGCCGTCGTGATTGCAGACATTTCCTCGGTGGAAACCTCCTCTCGCGCGTCGTTCAGGATCCCGAGTGGCAGCGGTGAAGAGACCTCTGGTTCAGGTTGAATCTCCGGCTCGGGTTCCATTTCCGGCTCGGCCATCTCTTCGCTCTCTGCCACCGCGTCAGGCTCTGCCACTGGCTCACGCACTGGTGCTGGTCCGTCAGTAGCTGCGTCACCGAGTGCAACCGGCGCCGCAACCTCTGATGACTCGTCAGCGGCGTCGAGGGACTCCCCGGCCGGGCCCGCAACTTCCTCGAGTCCGGGCGGGTTTGTCAGCTGATGTTCGTCCGAGGAGTCCGGCGATGCGTTCGGCGGACTGAAGTCGAACGGAACGATGTCCGAATCATCAGATGAGAATCCCGCGCCCCACGGGTCGGTATCCCATTGATCTCCCTCAGTTAGATCATTCTCGGTGACGTGGCGTGACCCGCCGTTTATTCCTGAATCCGGGGCTGCAGTTGCCTCCTCGTCCGGGTGAAATCCGAAGTCGCTCTCAAAGTCCACCGGTTCCGCGAATTCGTTCGCGAGCTCCGAAACTCGAGCGGCCTTTTCGGCTGATGGCCTTTCAGTTGGGACCGAGTCGCCAAGCTCGACGGGTGAAATAGGAGTTTCGGAAACCCCGGACAGCTCCCTGATGCGATCTGCCAACTCCGCATCGTCAGGATTCGCCGTAGCGAGCTCGCGATACACTTCGAGCGCTTGCTCGTGATAACCTTGCCGCGCATAGAGGTCGGCCATTGTGCGGGTAACGAACGGTGAGGCAGTGGTTAGCTGAGTCGTGGCGAGGTCTGCGTCATCTCTTTGGCTGACACTTTCTTCAGACCGCGCGGGAACGTCCGGTTCATGCGTCGGCTCGGCGAGCGGCACCTCGACATCCGTCGCGGACCGCGGGGCCTCCCGCTCGTCGTCGCCGGGTTCGAGTGCAACAGGTTCTTCGGCGACTGGTTCTTCGGCGGCTGGTTCTTCGGCGGCTGGTTCTTCGGCGGCTGGTTCTTCGGC
>JBDUEH010000493.1:0-2515 GCA_040002555.1 Gemmatimonadales bacterium
AGCACGACGACCAGAATCAGCCACACATGATTTGCTTCCCACACTGGACCAATGGCGTGAGCGATCAACTCACGCTGCTCGCGTTTTCGTTCTCCCGACGCAAGAAAATCCCACACTCCTCCGCCGAAATCGGCGCCGGCGAGAACAACATAGGCAGTAAGGGAAATAAGCACCGCCGCTGCGCAGTCATTCGCCAACGTAAATAGTGAATCCATGTCAGACGGGGCTTCTAACGATTTGCCTGTACAACAGCATTACCACGATGATGCCGAGCATAACGTAAAGCAGCGAGAACACGACGAACGGAATCACAAGTGCGGGCATTGGAGTTACGGCATCCGACGTCCGCATTACTCCCTGAATGATCCAGGGCTGACGTCCAACTTCCGTTACGGTCCAACCTGCTTCAATTGCCACAAACCCCATTGGTGCCGCAACTGCAATTGCGCCAAGCAGCGGTCGGTTTGTGAAAATGCCATCTCGCGAGTTCCACGCAGCAATCGTGATCCAGATTCCCAGCAGCGCCATGTAGAGCCCGAGACCCACCATTACCTGAAATGCGATGTGGACGGTGGGGACATGCGGCCAGTCTCTTCGGTTCACGGAATTCAATCCCTTCACTGTCGCGTTGGGATCGTGAAACGCCAGGAACGAGAGGCCTCGCGGAATTTCTACAGCGTAGCGCGTTTGCCGAGCGTCCATGTCGGGCATCCCGCCGATGCGGAGCGGCGCTCCTTTCTCAGTCTGAAACTGACCTTCCAGTGAAGCGAGCTTCACCGGCTGCCATTGCGCTACGAACCTCGCGCTGATGTCTCCCGAAATCGGTTGGATAATCATCGCCGGGACCGCGACGAAGAGCGCAATCCGCATGGCGTGACGATGAAACGTGTTGCCAGGATCGCGTCGGAGCATCAACGCGTGAATTCCCGCGACCAGTATTCCCGTCGCAGAATATGCTGCGATCGACATGTGAAGTGTTTGGGAGAACGACCCGGGATTCAGCATTGCTCGGACCGGATCGATGTCTACCGGAACGCCATTCACTATTCGAAAGCCGGCAGGTGTATTCATCCACGAGTTTGCCATGACTACGAAGATTCCAGAAACGACGCCGCTGACGGCGACGGCAATCCCCGCGAGAATGTGCTTCGCCGGGGTGATGCGATTCCACCCGTATAGGTAAACGCCGAGGAAAATTGCTTCGGTGAAGAAGGCGAATCCCTCAAGCGAGAACGGCATTCCGATGAGTGGGCCTGCGTATCGCATGAACTCGGGCCAAAGGAGCCCCAGCTCAAAGCTGAGCACGGTTCCCGACATTGCCCCAACCGCAAACAGAATCGCGGATCCGCGCGCCCAGCGCCTGGCAAGGTCCAGGTAAATCGCGTCTCCCGTTCGCCTCCAAAGCCACTCGGCGATGACCATCAGTGCCGGCATGGCGATCCCGATTCCCGCGAAAACGATGTGGAATGCCAGAGACATGGCCATCTGCGATCGCGCTGCGAAAAGGTCACTCATTGCGGAATTAGGGCGGAGTCAGGCATGTTGGATTGGTTACGCGGCGAAGCACAAAGTCCGCATGATGGATGTCGAGCACAATACATGCTACTTGTTCAGGTCAACGGCGATCACGTCGCTGACGTCCTCCTATCCGAGGTTCGACAATGATGTACTGGTGGCAGTTCCTGCTGATCGAGGTTGGCGTAGTGGTGCTCGCTGGACTGATCTTCCTTCTGGCGTCTTTGTCAGACGTTCGACGCTATCTCCGCATAAGAGGGATGTAACAACGCAGGCGGTGGTGGTAACATCGCTGCCGGTGACCTGAAGCGTTGAATCGGGGGCCTTGCCCCGGTAAGTTTCAACGCTATGCCTTTTCCGGGTCTCGATCGACGAGTCGCTGAGATTCGAGAGCGAATCGCCGAATCTGCGAGACGTGGCGGCCACGCCCAGAAGACGACGATCATCGCTGTCACAAAGATGCACGGACCGGATGCGCCTGCCGCCGCGTTTGAAGCAGGTGTCGCGGACGTGGGCGAAAACAGGGTTCAGGAAGCGCTCGGTAAAATGGCAGGCGTCAAGGTGCCCGTTCACTGGCATCTGATTGGCCACCTCCAGAGAAACAAGGTCAAATCGCTCGACAGTTTTTCGCTGTTTCACGCGCTTGACAGTGTTCGCCTGGCAGAAGCTGTTGACCGTTTTGGAATGGAGCTCGAGAGGCCTGTCGAGGCGCTGGTTCAGGTGAATCCCGCTCGGGAAACGACCAAAGGCGGGTTCGACACCGGTGAAATCGGGGCACTCGCCGATCAACTAGCGTCGATGAAGGGAATTGTTGTTCGCGGCGCGATGACGGTTGCACGGATGGGGGCTGACGAAAACGAGCTTCGCGAGACTTTCGCCGCGGTTCGCGAAACGGGGCGGGTACTGCAGGCCGCTGGACATCCGGCGACAGAGCTGTCGATGGGAATGTCCAACGATTACGAGCTGGCGGTCGAGGAAGGGGCGACGATGGTGCGCCTCG
>JBDUEH010000494.1:0-2513 GCA_040002555.1 Gemmatimonadales bacterium
AGGAGGGTGACCTCGTTTTCATCTATCACTCGAGCACCGATCCAACGGGCATAGCCGGGATCGCCGAGGTGGCGCGGTCGGGATATCCAGACCCGACCGCATTCGATCCGAAGGACAGCCATTACGATCCGAAGAGCAAGCAGGACTCACCGAGCTGGTACGTCGTCGACGTGAAGGCAGTGAAGAAATTTCCCTCGATCGTTACTCTCGAAAAGCTCCGTACTGTCGCCGGCCTCGAGCAGATGGTGCTGCTTCGAAAGGGAAGCCGGCTGTCGGTTCAGCCGGTGAGCGAAGACGAGTGGGAAATCATCACGAAGATGGCTCAAAAATGAGGGAAGCCCGGTCGCGGCGCGGCCCTGTCTCCACCGAATATGCGTCGCAGGCTGATCCGGCTGATCGTTACAGAAGGAACAAATAGTACGTTGCCTTTTCGAATACCGAGCGCCGAGTGATCGTAGAATACGCCGAGCTCGGGTGAGAACGCGAAGTCTTGATCACCGATTCGCACGCCGAAAAACCCTCCAATTGTTGGAGAGTCGTGCACGGCTCCCCGTTCGATTGGCACGACTTGCATGGCGCGGATGCCACCGTATGGCGTGAATGCGCTCTCTGCGCCCGACGCAAGAAGAGTCAGCTCGAAATGAGCATGCTGCCCGAGGTTGACGAGTCCAGCCCCGCCGAGGACTGCGTAGGCCGGCCCTGGGTCTGCCGTCGCCCCGTTCAGCCGGCGCTTGTAATTCACGACGAGGCCGCTGTATGAGGGCAATCGAAATCCGATGTCCGAACGATCGTCGATGCCATATCGAGTTTCCGCGTCGGCTCCAACTCGCGCATATGTACGTGTGCTGTCGAGGTCCTTAAACGACCTCGGCACTGTGTAAAACGACATGGAATGCATCGCCTCGCCAGCCGGAACCGGGCGCGCGGTGCTGCCGACGGTGAAAGGGATACACCCGGCCGTGAGGAGGAGCACCGGGACTAGAACGCCGGAAGCGGCACGAAGGAAATATTTCATGGAATCACCTTGGTGGGATGTTGCCGCAAGGTGTCGGTTTGCCGGGCTTGGCTTAATACGTAAAGCGACGTAGGCACGACTTCTGGGCCGCGGCGAATCAGCTAAATTAGAGCGACAACAGGAGAAAGAATGGCGACGACAGGCACTGCAGAAGCGGCTCCGGAAGGCACCATCGAAGTTAAGGATTCGCGAACCGGACAGACTTACAACCTTCCTATCAACGACGGCGCGATTCGCGCCAACGATCTCAAGAAGATAAGAACTCCCGACGAAGACGATCCTGGTCTTCTGAGCTACGACCCGGCGTTCCTGAATACGGCGTCGTGCCGGAGCGCCATCACGTTCATCGACGGCGACAAGGGAATCCTGCGGTATCGCGGATATCCAATCGAGCAGCTCGCCGAACAGTCGACGTTTCTCGAAGTTGCATGGCTGCTGCGTCACGGCGAGCTTCCGAATCAGACCGAGTACGACAGCTTCGTGCACGACATCACGTATCACACCTACGTGCACGAGAACATGCGGAAATTTCTCGAGGGATTCCGCTACGATGCGCATCCAATGGCGATGCTCAACAGCGCTGTTGCCGGCCTCGCGTCGTTCTATCCGTCGGCGCGCAACATCATGGACCCCGTCGAGCGCAACATCTCGATGGTGCGTTTGCTCGCGAAGATGCCGACGATTGCCGCATACTGCTATCGTCACCTGAAGGGATTGCCGTTCGTCTATCCCGACAACGATTTGTCGTACGTGGACAATTTTCTGTCGATGGTCGCGCGGATGACGGAGCCGAAGTACGAGGCGAACCCGATTTTCTCGAAGGCGCTCGAAGTCCTGTTCATTCTGCACGCCGATCACGAACAGAATTGCTCGACGAGTGCCGTGCGCGCCGTCGGCTCATCGCACGTCGATCCGTTCTCGGCGATGTCGGCCGGAATCGCCGCATTGTTCGGACCGCTTCACGGCGGTGCGAACGAGCAGGTGCTGCGGATGGTCGAAGAGATCGGGCACGTGAAGAACGTTCCCAAGTTCATCGAGGAAGTGAAGGGCGGCAAAGGCAAGCTGATGGGCTTCGGACACCGCGTTTACAAGAGCTATGACCCGCGCGCGAAGATAGTGAAGGCTCTTGCGGACGACGTGTTCAAGGTTGTCGGTGTCGACAAGGATCTGGAGATAGCGCTCGAGCTCGAGCGGATCGCGCTCGAGGATGACTATTTCAAGTCGCGGAAGCTCTACCCGAACGTCGATTTCTACACGGGCCTCATCTATCGCTCGATGGCGTTCCCGACCGATTTCTTCACGGTGCTGTTCGCGATTGCGCGGACGTCAGGATGGCTGGCGCAGTGGGAGGAGATGCTGCTCGACAAGGAGCAGAAGATTGCCCGGCCGCGGCAGATTTATACGGGGCCTGCTGAGCGACCGTACCAGCCGAGTATCGAGCACAGGCACACAGGCGGAAAAGTTCACAAGAAGGACGCGCTTCGGTCGTAACTGCCAA
>JBDUEH010000495.1:0-2511 GCA_040002555.1 Gemmatimonadales bacterium
TTCACACCGAGATGATCGGCGAGATGAACGCCTACATGCACGCGATGCTCGTGCGGCGGCCGGATTATGATCGCGATTCGACAGTGCTGAAGCGCGCTCGCGCCTACACGAAGTGGGTCGAGCCGGAAATAGTCCTTCCCGCTGCGTCGCCGCCAGAAATCCCTACGAGACCGGCAGACGCGATGACCGGAAGCGTGTTCATCACTTCGCTCGCGTCACTATCGCGAGAAGAGCGAGAAGCGGCGATTCACCGGGAGCTGTTCGCGGGCAACATTCCGGCGTTCATGCGGAAGTTCCGGACTGTCCAAGCCACTATGGTTGGAGCCGACAGCGTGAAGCACACAATCTCGTACGAAGTCATGCCCGACTATCTCGCAATCGGCTCGGATGACGACTTCGTCAGGATGCCGATGATTCCGTACACCGCTCAGGATTTCTGCGACGCTTTCAGTTTCGTGATGCCAACTCGAAAGATGGTGAATGATATCTGGACCGCCGCGACAACCCATCTCGATCCGCGGCCATTAACTGAAGCGCGCGAATCGCCGCTGACGTTCATGCAGCATCACCGAATCATCGAAGATCAGCTGAAGGGAATTGAGCGCGGCACTTTCGTCGCCGGAATCAAGAAGGACGTCGTCGTAACCAGCAAACTGTCCGAACAGCCGCATCGCGTTGCAATCTATGGTTGGCACTACCCAACGGGCGCGCCGATTCAGCCGCTATACACGGGGCATGTTGATTGGTACGTGGACTACAGCCACGGCATTCGCCCCGTGCGCCGCGCCATGTTGGTCGATGGAAGGCCGATGTCGTTCGAGCAAGTCCTCGCCGATCCGCAGCTGAGAGATCTACTGAGTGACGAAGGGGAGATTACAGCGTCGCGCTACGACAAGTAGTCCGCGCGACTACCTGACTTAGTCAGTTCGACCCGCTCTCAATCGCCCGCGCATGCTCGGCAAGCATAACATCCTCTGTGTGCTGAGCCAGAGCGAGATTCATTTCTTTTCTCGCCGCCGCAAGCTGCCCGTCTCTGAACAATGCCCACGCCACGAGGTCATGCCCGTAGACATCCTTACGATCGCGCAGCTCCAGCCGTGCACGCCTGAGAACATCCGCACGATCGCTCGCATTCCCGTGATCGAGAATGAAAAGCCCCCACGCACGATGAATCACGCCGGGCTGCTTGAGCGCGCTTACTGACATCGCACGGGCATAACTTGCCGCCTGTGCGGTGTCACCCAGCTCTGCATACGCGCGACTCACAGTTCCGAGAGTCGCCGGATCGAGTTGAATCGCAGTCGCGCGCTCGCCAAAGTCGACTGCCTGCTGCCACGCGCCCTGTGCCAACGCTGCACGTGACAATCCGCCGAGAACGCGGATGTCATCGGGATGACGCGCGAGGCCGATGTGGAACGATGAATCCGCGGCACGAAGATTTCCCGCGCGCATCTCCAACTCGCCAAGCCGATAGTGGAACCACGCAACCTGCTCGGCAGGAAGATCATCGCGCTTGTCAACTGCGACTATGGCGCGCTGCAACAAGCCCCTCGCAATGTCGAGATGACCCGTCAATTCGTTCCAGCGAGCAAGGCGCGCACTTACCGTGAAATTCCGTCCGTCGTATTGAATCGCTCCGAAGTGGGACGCGGCTGCGTCGTAGTCGCCGAGCTCAAGCTCTATCTCTCCGAGCAATGCGAGATGTGACGGCGTTCCCGGATCGAGTGAATCCGCACGGACGGCAACTGCACGGGCGTCTGCGAACTTATGCTTCGCCATCAGAAGACTGGCCAGGAGCTCGAACGCCTGATAGTTGCGTTTGGTTCGCTCGTTGATCGACTCGCGAACCAGCGCTTCAGCGCGATCGAGATCGACGGTTGAGCCAGTCGTACGCGATCGAGTGAAAAGCAGTCCTGCCAATGTGAAGCGATCGGTCGCGCCCGACGGATCTTCGGTCACGCGGCGTGAATAGAAATCGATGTCCTTGTCGCGTATCTCGACTTCGTTGTAGGGAGCCGTTGAAATCGCCGTCAGCGGCCGGGAGCTGATAGTCGCCGAGGCCGCGGATCGCTGATGCTGAACGATGGCGACTGTCGCGGCCATTGCGAGTGCAGTCAATCCGATGCCGGCTCCGACTGGAAAATTGCGCGCGCGACTGGACATTTCAGGTCACCGTGAAATTCAGGCAATGAAAAAACGCGACTCCCGCGCCGGCAGCGGCGAATGCCGCATGCCGACCCGGAAGCCGATAGGGCATCAAAGCGTTGGTGGAGCGAGGTACGGGAACGTGCTGCTGAATGTATTGTCGTTCGGGACATTGTCCGTGCAAAGCGGCAACGTGAAATTGTCGCACTTTGCACCGTCGGCGGAGATGATCTTTCCGAAGATCGCCGACAGTCCTGCGTCGACTACGTCGTCCGAAAGGTTTCTTCCGCCCCATCCACTCGCGAGCGCCCACGAGAGCCAACCCGATGTTGCCGGGTTCCTTGATGACTCGACGATGAGCATGTC
>JBDUEH010000496.1:0-2504 GCA_040002555.1 Gemmatimonadales bacterium
TCAATGACTTACGCAATCCACATCACGAATGAATGTGGCAGGGTGAGCTTTCCACCTTGCTCTTCCCTCGGGAGAATTTCTGCTTGCCTGCATTCACATGAAAACAAGGCCTGATTTGCCTTGACTTTGCGGCAGGAAGCACGCCGTAATGCGCCCTTTAGAAAGCTGCGCCCACCGCGAAGTAGAGGGTCGCTGTACTCGCCCTTCCAGCTTCGCGATTGAGTACTGGAACGGCAAAACCGAGGCGAAAACGCGTCGCCACGTCGTACTGAACGGCGGTGTCGAAGTCAGCCTCTGCGCCAACCGATGCCAGCCACGGCTGAGGACGCGACTGTCCATTGCAGACGCCAACCGAAACCGCCGCACTCGCCGGACACCACGCCCGGCCGACTTCCCCAAACGTCGCGACTGAAATCTTGTCGAACAAAAGGGGGATGAACGGAATTCGGGCCGATGGTGCCGAGATGGGGGCCCGGTACTCAGCGCTGCCGCCAAGCGCTCTGATTCCCTCCTCCGCTGACGGCGGAAACCCGCGGACGCCAAACGTTCGGCGATCAGCGCCAACCGACACGCCAGAAATTATTTCGAGGCTGCCCCCGCTCACTCCGCCGGCGGAGAAAGTGGAGATGGCATTGTCGTCAGCGATCGCCCCTGCTGCGCGAACGGCAATCGCGTGATGTGAGAACCCGGGAAGGTCCAATGACTTGTAGGCTGACGCCGCGCCAACGATGCTGTTACTCGCCGTCGCAGCATCCCCGGTGCGCCATCTTCGGCGCGCTGTTGTGCTGAGCGCGATTCCATCCTCGCGAGAAATACTAAGCGCTGGCCGCTGAACGTTGGAAAATGATGCAGATGCAAAAACCGATGGATAGTTCAGAGCCCGTGAATACAAAGCCGGGAGCCGCGAGAGCAAAGTATCAGGTGCCGTACTGTAGTTGCGAACCTCCATCTCTCCGCCCAATGCGACAGACGCGTAGGTCCGGGCTCGCGGACGAATGAGGCTTGCACTGAGATCGAAAAAGCGATCTCGCCGGTCGAGACGTCCAACATTGTCTCCGGCTGCATTGGCCAGTCTGAAGTGATCGAACGTCTGTTCGACGCTGGTATTGATGTATGGTTGTCCGAATCCAGCGTACTGATAAGACGCGAACGCTTCGGTCTCGTGGTATTTGGTGTTGTAACCTGCCTGCGCGTAGTAAGAGTGCCGGCCGATGATATCTTCGCCGCTCGTCGCTGCTCCGAAAACATTTCCAGATCCACTCGCGATCGTGATTAGCGGATCCCAATATCTCGGAATAAGTGATTGCCACGCCGAATAGGCACGTGTGGGAGGAAGCTCGGACTCGGGCATTGGGACGATTTGCGACGATGCAAGACGACAGTTCGAACACTTCGACCGGATACCCACTACGTCGGTGTTGGAAGCGACGCCCTGAATCGGTGCTGGAGCAAAGCCGAGGTGATAGCCATCGTACCGGAAATCGAGCGCTGCGAATTTGTTACCCGAGTGCGACGGCTGGAACTGGAACAGTCCGGTCGTCGAGCTCGACAGCTTCACGATTTCATTGCCAGCGAGGGACACCGAATACGCCTGCGTCGAGCCCGACTGCGTCGATGTGTAATAGATGCGATCGCCAGCTGGAGACCACGACGGAGCGGCAACGATCGCGTTAATCGAAACGACTTCGCGCGTGACATTCCCAAGCGAGTCAAGTGTGACGAGATCAGTGACATTGCCGCGGCGCACGCGCAAAGAGGCGACCTCGTGCCCGTCGGGTGACCACCGGGGGCTGGCCCACTGAACTTCCGCGCTGCCAACAGTAATGGGAGTGATTCGCGCACCATCGGCCGACACGCTCACTAGTCGCGAAGATCCGGGAATCGCCTGGACTGCGACAATCTCGCCATCCTGGCGAACGTCCGGCGCCGAGAGTCTCGCGCCTTTTGTCAGGCGTGTCTCTTCGCCCTTCCGAATGCGGTAAAGATCATTGCGATAGTGAAATGCATCCGTGTATTCCGGCTGCGAGAACACTATGTCACCATTGGCCATCGGCGCGTTTGCGTCGAGTCCGCTCCGCCGTCCGAGATTCTCCACCCTGCCGTCCAGATACGCTCGATAGACCGCCGGACTCTCTCGACCATTTGCAGCCGAATAGAGGATCGCGGTATCACCCGCCCATCGCGGTGACTCGATGTACCGTCCTTCGCTCGTGAGTTGGCGCCAGCCACGCAACGGATGCGACTGCGTGACGGACGCCCGCGTCAGCGAATCGCTCCAGTCACGGAATGCGTTCTCGAAGCTGATACCGAAGGCCTGCTTCGCTTTCGCGTTGAGCGAGAGCGGAAAGATCGCGCGACTCGCGATGTCGATGAATTTCGGGATAGATGCGGGACCGCGCGTTCGCGACAGGTAATCGAAAATCTGACTTCCATACGCATAGACCGATTCGCCCCCCGGGAACCGCGTCGTAGCGCGAGAGAGCTCGTCGAGCTTCGGCAGTCGG
>JBDUEH010000497.1:0-2496 GCA_040002555.1 Gemmatimonadales bacterium
CGGACCTCAAGGCGAAGGCAGAAGCGCACAAGGATGATCTCGCCGCGCTGATGGTGACGTATCCCTCGACGCACGGCGTGTTCGAAGAGGGAATCACCGAGGTCTGCCGTATAGTTCATGAGAACGGTGGTCAGGTTTACATGGATGGCGCCAACATGAATGCGATGGTAGGGCTGTGTCGTCCTGGCGATATCGGAGCGGACGTCTGTCATCTCAATCTTCACAAGACTTTCTGCATTCCCCATGGCGGTGGGGGACCGGGAATGGGACCGATCGGCGTCGGATCGCATCTCGTGCCGTTCCTGCCCGGTCATCCGGTGATTCCGCAAAAAGGACGGGACCATGTGGGCGCCGTTTCCGCCGCCCCTTGGGGGAGTTCGAGCATTCTTCCCATCTCGCACGCGTACATCCGCCTGATGGGTGGAGAAGGGCTGACCCACGCGACGAAGATTGCGATTCTCAATGCCAATTACATCGCGCGGCGGCTCGAGCCGCATTTCCCGGTGTTGTACAAGGGCGAGCATGGCACTGTCGCGCACGAGTGCATCGTTGACACGCGAATTGTGAAAGCGTCGAGCGGAGTCGAAGTCGAGGACATCGCCAAGCGCCTGATGGACTATGGATTCCACGCGCCCACGGTGTCATTCCCGGTGGCCGGAACGCTCATGATCGAGCCGACGGAGAGCGAGTCACTCGCCGAACTCGATCGTTTTTGTGAAGCGATGATATCGATCCGGAAGGAGGTTGCGGAGATCGAGAATGGAAGCGCGGATCGGGCTGACAATGTTTTGAAGAATTCGCCGCACACGCTTGGCCGTATCACTTCTGACGAGTGGAAGCACGCTTATTCGAGACAAAAGGCGGCGTTTCCAGCGCCATGGACGCGAGACTCCAAGTTCTGGCCCGCGGTGGCCAGGGTGGAGAGCGCTCACGGTGATCGAAACCTGATTTGTTCGTGTCCGCCCACGGATGCCTATGCCGACGCCGAAGCGCTGAGCCGAGTCGAATAAATGAACGGTTGTTTGACTGGCGTAAGCTTACATGGAGTACTAGCTTAGCGCCGTTCTGCAACGCGGGTTTACCGCTTGCGCAATTCGCCAACAATGCTGCTCACGGAGCCGGTATGAACAAGGCGGAACTGCTTGAGGCCCTCACTCGCCAGACGAAGCTCAGGCCCACTCATGTGAAGAGAGTGGTGGACGCGATCTTCGACCCAAAGGATGGCGTAATCTCGCGCCAGGTAAAGCGTGGCGGAAAAGTTACGATCGCCGGCTTCGGCACATTCGATCGCCGATCACACAAAGCGCGAGAAGTGAACAGCGTATTCACTGGACGAACCGTAAAAGTGAAGGCGCGAAAAATTCCAGGCTTCCGTGCCGGAGTGAGCTTCAAGGATGCAATGAAATAATGGCGACCCATTGGGTCGCCCTTATCGCTAACCGCTGACTGCTGACTGCTTACTTCAAAAAGAAAAGCAGTCAGCGGCCGAATCAACCAATTTGAGCTGTATACGCGTCGGGAGTCATTAGACCCTCGACCGCAGCCGCATCGTCTGCCTTTAGCCGAATCATCCAGCCGGCGCCGTAGGGATCGCTATTCACCAGGGCCGGCTCCTGATCGAGACGCGAATTGATCTCAGTCACCTCGCCCGCTATCGGCGAGAACAACTCCGATACCGCCTTCACCGCTTCGATCGTTCCGAAAACATCGTGCTTGCCGAGCTTCGTTCCAACTTTCGGAAGCTCGACGTAGACAACATCGCCGAGCTCGCCCTGCGCGTAGTCGGTGATTCCTATTTCAGCGGAGCCGTCGGCCGTCGTGCGAACGTATTCGTGCTCTTCAGTGTAGCGCAGATCAGTTGGAATATTCGCCACTACCCACCTCAGTTGAATTGAGCTCTGCCATGCGGCGCAGAGCGGATAACCGGAATAATATCAGGGCGCTGTCGCCGTATCGAGCGACGATACGCCATCTCCGGCGATCGCGTCCCACACACGACGCACTTCATCCTCGAGCTCTTCGAGCGTTCCCGAGTTTTCAATCACATAGTCCGCCCTCGCGCGCTTGAGGTCGGACGGCATCTGCGAAGCGATCATTTTCATCGCTTCCGTCTCATCGATGCCTCGGTCGCGGACAATCCGGTCGAGCCTGTCCGATCTCGGCGCATCTACGAGCACAATAGAGTCGAATTGATCGGCCAGGTGTCGCTCGAACAAAAGTGGAATCACGCTGACCACCACTTTGTCCCCGCGGTTGCGCGCGACCGCGATTGCTTCAGCGCGGCGGCGCGCAACGTCAGGATGGACGATCTCGTTCAGCGCATCGAGATCGGTCTGGTTGTCGAAAACCACATGCCGAAGCGCAGCCCGGTCGAGATTGCCTTGATCGTCGAGAACTTCGCTGCCCCATTTCTTCACGATTGCTTCGAGCGCGGGGCTATCCTTGGTAACTGCATCTCTCGCAAGCACGTCCGCGTCGATGATCGTCGCGCCGCGC
>JBDUEH010000498.1:0-2488 GCA_040002555.1 Gemmatimonadales bacterium
GCGGGGTCGATTCCCGCAGCCAGTCCCGCAGGAAAATGGCTGATCGCGCACGGTGTGAAGACCACAGAATTCAATTCGTACGGAGCGCGCCGCGGAAATCATGAAGTGATGATGCGCGGAACGTTTGCGAACATTCGCCTTCGGAACGAGCTCGCACCGGGCACTGAAGGCGGTTGGACTGCAACTGCTCCGGGCGCTGAACCTGTTTCGATCTACGATGGGTCGATGCAATACCAGCAAAACGGCGTTCCGCTCGTCATCATCGCAGGCAAGGAGTACGGCACGGGTTCGTCGCGCGACTGGGCAGCGAAGGGAACGCTGCTTCTCGGAGTTCGCGCCGTGATCGCCGAGTCGTTCGAGAGAATCCATCGGTCGAACCTGGTGGGAATGGGAGTGCTGCCACTCGAGTTCACAAACGGCGACACTCGGCAAACACTCGGGCTTACGGGATTCGAGACATTCGAAATCGTTGGGATGTCGGATTCGATGAAGCCGCGTTCAATGATGACGGTGGGTGCTAGTGCCGCGGATGGAACGGTGAAGGAATTCAATGCGATGGCGCGGATCGATACCCCCGAAGAAATGAATTATTACCGCCACGGGGGGATTCTGCCATTCGTGCTGCGCCAGCTTGTTTAAGGCGGGCACGGCAGGTTTAGGGCGGGCACTCCAGCTACCGGTAAGGGCGGGTACGGCAGTAAGAACGAGATCGGCCGCGCGGAAGGAATGTCCGCGCGGCCGATTTGTATTCCCTACTACACCTGCTTTGCTCGATCTTACCGGTAGCTGCATTACCCGCCTTTCTTCTTCTTGAATTGAAGGCGGGGTATGGCCTTGTGAATCTGCTCTGTCACTTCGCGCTCCATTTGCGCCGGATCGAGTGGCTTGAGCATCTCCTTCAGCTCCGGATCATACGAGATAGTGTGGCCCATTCGAGTGTACAATCCGGCAACGAGATGAAGCGTCTTCGTCACCTCTTCTTCAATTTTTAGATTTACCTGGAGCGTCAGCTCTTCCCGAAGCTCGCCGATCGCGGATTCGCGACCCTGACTCATGAGGACGAAGATCGACAGGAAGATCGCTTCGAGCGAAACGACCATCGTCAGGAATCCATACGGAAACGGGTCGAATTTCGGGAACGGACTGATCGTGCTGTTCCAGAAAAGCCAAACGGCGAAGCCGACAAGGTGGAACATGAAAAAGCCCGACGAGCTGGCTACGCGCGTCAGCCAGTCGGCGAAACCCTGCATCGGCGTTTGCTCGCCAGCATGCTCGGCCTTGATGGCCTGAAAGACGCTATGAGTTCGGCTGCTGCGGCGAGACCGGCGATCGATGCCGGTTGGCAGCGGAGTTCCGTGAAGCGTTGTGACCATCGACGGCGGGGCGCCGGGCGCTCCGGGTTCTGCCGAGGTTGTCGCGCTCTCGAGGACCGCTGCTTCGTCCGGAACGACATGCGGCTCTGGAGTGTTTTCGGGCTCTTTGTCTGTCATGGCTTCATTAGACGAGGTGGATGGGAGCAGGCCGGTCTCACGCCACTTCCTGTGTCGGGATAAACGTATCAGCTTTCGAATAATGAACACACCAGTAACGGTAGGATTGATTCAGGAATCGGTTACCGCAGACACCAACGCAAACATCGAACATGCGATCGAACGTGTGCGCGAGGCGGCTGGACGAGGAGCACAAATCATCTCCCTTCAGGAGTTGTTCAACGCCCCCTATTTCTGTCAGGCCCAGACTCCAGAGCGGTTCGATATCGCCGAGGCGATTCCGGGTCCTGCAGTCGAGCGAATGCAGAAAGTTGCACAGGAACTGGAGACGGTCCTCATAGTCCCCATTTTCGAGCGACAGGCGGCGGGCGTCTACCGAAATTCGGCCGCGATAGTCGATGCCGACGGCGAGATGCTCGGTGTCTATCGGAAGATGCACATCCCGGACGATCCGCTTTTCTACGAGAAGTACTATTTCACGCCGGGTGATTCGCACATCTCCCACAACGATCAGCACAAGGGAGCGAACGGGTTCCGCGTCTGGAACACGCACTACGCGAAAATCGGCGTGCTTATCTGCTGGGATCAATGGTACCCGGAAGCCGCGCGCATCAACGCGCTACTCGGCGCCGAGATTCTGTTTTATCCGACGGCAATTGGTTGGCATCCCGCCGAGAAGGCCGAGTTTGGAAACGCACAGGTCGATGCGTGGCGCACAGCGCAGCGCGCGCACGCAATCGCGAACGGTGTGTTCGTCGCGTCCGCCAATCGCGTTGGACACGAAGAGGAGAAAGGCACTCAAGGCATCGAGTTCTTCGGACACTCGTTCATCTGCGATCCGTTTGGGCGAATTCTGACGGAAGCCGGAACTGATCCCGCGGTTCTCGTCGCCAAGTGCGATCGCGCGCTGATCGAAGACACACGTCGCAACTGGCCATTCCTCCGCGATCGCCGAATCGATGCTTACGGTCCGATTCTCAACCGGTATATCGGATGAG
>JBDUEH010000499.1:0-2487 GCA_040002555.1 Gemmatimonadales bacterium
CGACAAACGCAGGCGTACCAAATATCGTGGCGACGTTGTATCTGAACGACAGATCTACCGCGTGGGCTGCGTTGCGTACGGGCGCCAGTGGAACGGGTGAGTTCCGTCCGGGAGATGGTGGTGTCATTCCGCAGACGTATATCGTAAGACTGGACCTCGCAGGCTCCGGGTATTCGCTGGCGGGAGGCGAGACGAACGACAAGCCGCTTCAGGTCATCATCGGCTCCACAACCAACGTCACGTTCAAGCTTCACAAGACGGTTGTTGGCGGGCCGCCCGGCGCTTAACCGTTATTCGGTTTTTCCGCTGGCGGTTGATGGAGCACTCAACTTGACGGTCTTGATGTTGACGAATTCGCGGATGCCGAAAGCACCTAACTCGCGCCCGTAGCCAGAGCTTTTCACGCCACCAAACGGCAGCGTCGCTTCGGATGCGACTGTGCCGTTAACGAACACCATCCCCGCTTCGATGTCTGAGGTGAAGCGGGCGATCTCGTCGTAGTCGCTCGTCCATGCACTGGAGCCAAGTCCGAAACGCGTGCTGTTGGCGATGGCGATGGCATCGTCTATGTCCTGCGCTTTCCATACTGACGCAACCGGTCCGAATAGTTCGTCGATATCGGCGGGACTTCCTTTTGGAATGTCGACGAGAACGGTGGGCTCGTAGTAGTAGCCTTTGCCATCGACCTTCTTTGCGCCGCACAGAACGCGTGCTCCGGCGGCAATGGTTTTCTGCACCTGCTCGTCGAGCTCGTCGCGAATGCCAGATGTCGCAAGCGGTCCGAGCTCGGTTGATCTCTCCATTGGGTCGCCAGTCTTTACGGCGCTCACACCGGCGACGAACTTTTCGACGAAGGCGTCATAAACCGAGCTATGGACGATGAATCGCTTTGCGGCGATGCACGACTGTCCGTTGTTGATCATCCTTGCCTTGACGGCGTTCTCAACGGCGACGCCGATATTTGCGCTCGGCATCACAATGAACGGGTCGCTGCCGCCAAGCTCGAGCACGGTTTTCTTGAGACTGCGCCCGGCGGTTGCGGCGACCGAGCGCCCCGCAGCTTCGCTTCCGGTGATCGTGACGGCAGCGACGCGTGAGTCTTCGATGATTGCTTCGACTGCGGATGATTCAATGAGGAGCGTCTGAAAGACGCCGTCCCGAAATCCGGCGCGCTTGATCAGGTTCTCAATCGCAAGCGCACACTGGGGGACGTTTGACGAATGTTTGAGGAGTCCGCAGTTGCCCGCCATGAGGGTCGGTGCGGCAAAACGAAACACCTGCCAGAATGGAAAATTCCATGGCATGATCGCGAGCACAACTCCGATCGGCTGATAGACGATGCGGGCCTGGCCTTCTGATGTCGGCGCGCTTTCGTCGGACAGAAATCGCACGGCGTTGTCAGCGTAGTACCGGCAGGCCGTCGCGCATTTTGCAACTTCGGCCTCAGCAGCAGCAATCGGCTTTCCCATCTCGACAGTCATGAGACGAGCGAGCTTGTCGTCTTCGGCCTCGAGGAGATCGGCCAGCTTGCGCATCGATACGGCGCGCTCTTCGAACGTTGTCACGCGATGCGCTTTCCACGCGGTGACTGCGAGACCGAGCTTGCCGTCGATCTGCTCTAGGGTGAGAGCCTCGAAAGTCTGAACTGTTTCCCCGGTCGCCGGGTTGACGCTGGCTATCGGCATTTCACCATTTTCCTATGCAAGGTCGATTCCGCAAAAAAAACCACGCCCGCTGTGAGAACGGGCGTGGATCATTCTATTGATACTGGATGTATGCCGGCTTTGGAGTAATTCGAAGCAACTCGCCGGGGGTCAGCAGCGGTTCGCCCTTCTTCGTGTCGTTGTGATAGAAAAGCTTGAATCCGGTAAACTCCACCGGTTCTGATTGGACGTAGTCGCGATACGAATCGAACTTGAGCCATGGTGCGCCCCAGCCGTCCATGTTGATCACTACCTGAACGCGCGGGTCGAGTTTGATTCCCTTGGAGTTGGTGAGCATGTTGCGCGTGAACCGGTGGACGATCAGCACTTTCGGCGGCAGATGATTCGCCGTCACCAGCTTCGCCAGATAATCAACGCACCAGTTGACGTCGGCCGAGCTCATTGTCCCGATCTTGGTTCCAGGCTTCGCGCCAGTCTTCATTGAAAATTCGGGATCGATTCCAAGATGGAAATTTGGGAGCTTGAGGAACTGCTCGAGGCGCGGGACTTCCGACTGAACGTTGCTCAGGGCAACCTGAATGTCGAGAAACACGATCGCGTTTCTGCTTGCCGCCCAGGATCCGATTTTTGCGATCAGCGTGTCCGGCATTCGAAGCCGGTACATCCCGTCGCGTCCCGGTGAACCCTGAGCGACCACGACTATCAAATGAAGTGCCGGCTGAACGGGCGTTGTTGGATCGGCCTTGTTCCACGCTGCGACTTCCTTGTCGAGCTTCGCCAGCATTTCATCGCGCGGCAGCTCACCCAGAATTCCCATTTTCTT
>JBDUEH010000500.1:0-2486 GCA_040002555.1 Gemmatimonadales bacterium
TGCCTTTCAGTGACGACGGGATATTCGAGAGAAAGACTTCAATTCCTGGCCGGACTATTGACTGTTCATTTCCGGTTGCCGAAGGGCGCGGTGCGGTGGCGCATGCGGTAAGCAGCAGCGCAGAGGCGATGAATCCGTGTGTCATTGTCGTCTGTGTGGTAGAGGTATCGAGCGACCTGCGACTTGTTATTTCCTGCCTTGGCCAACGCCATCTTGTATCACCACGAGTAGCGCACTGCCCACCGGTCGCTCTCCCGTCTGATCCGACGGCCGGTTTATCAGTGTGCCATTCACCACCATCGTAGTCGAGCCGCCACCATCGAAGTTCATCGCCTGATACGCGCCTAGCTGAATCATTGCCTTCGCCATCTCGACGAGCGACATCCCCGAATCTGATTCTCTCCGCCCATCCACCGTTACCAGATATAACGTCAATCCATCTTTCGAAATTCCCGCGGCCGTTCGCGGATGGCGCCCCGAAGAAAATCGCGGGAAAGTTCCCTCAACGAAGTTCGCATACTCCGCCACACTCCTCCCATCCCGCACAATCCTCGGCCACCCTCCAACAACTGTTCGGAGCCGGCCGTGATCAGGGTTGAAGCCGGTCACTATGCGAATCGTTCCACCAAGCCTGGCAATCGCCCGCAACTCCTCGCGACGTGCTCCACCTGCGGCGATCGCTCCACCATCGCCGAGAGCAGCTCTCCCGCCCTCCCGAATAACGCTGGCTACTCGGAACCATGCGGTATCGCCTTTCTTCCGTATCAGGCGAAGGGGCAATACGGTCGGGTGCCGGTTCGCCGTGTCGGCATAGCTCGAATCACCGTAGACCTTAGTGTACACGACGAGTGCATTGCTGTCCGATGGCCAGACGTTGATGCCGTTCAGATGATGAACGCGGCCCGCCTGGCGTAGCGATGCATCGAGCGCAAGTTGTTCTATGTACGCTCGATTCGTCCAGTCTATCTCGAGCTGCGAATGACGCGCGTTGAACGTGTCGTATGGTGAATCGGAAAAAATGACGCCCTTGGAAAGCTCTCCCTCGATTACGACATTGTTCTCGCTCTCACCAGTTTTGACGTTGAAGAAGTCGCCGTTCACGGCGCCGACAACCTTGCCCGGACCATTGTAGCGCCCCGACATCGCGCTCACCGTCTCCCGGCCGACGAAAGAATCCATCGCCTTCATGCCGTGAAGCGAGATCGCCTTGTTGCCAAGGTCGACCTCCAGAACGTTCAGCCGCCATGGACCAATGTTCGCCACCACTCTCCGGTGGACTACACCCGCCGCAATTGTATCCACACTCGTGGAGTCCCACTGCGCACCCGCCGCGAATGGAAGCGCGACGAGTGCGACAACAGCAAAACGCAACATCAGCAAGATCTAATAGTTTGGATTGGCCGCCTTCTCAGTTCTCGGCACCACCATGCAGGTGTTAGCCCCGTAGAAATCAGTGAACACGGGGTACTTGCCGCTCGGATAAAGATTGATGTTCGCCTTGAGATACCTTCTGAGATCCCCAAGACGCTGACCCGTCAGGAAGAAGTCCCGACCGCGCTGCTCTCGCAGCTCCGCCATCAGCGCCGCTCCGGTGAGACTGACCGGCGCCTCATTTCCGACCGCGCGGCGCGCATTCACAAACGCCAGCGTGCTCGCCACCGCACCATCCGCCTCAGCGATATCGTATTGCGCCTCCAGCCCTGTGGCGAACTTCACGAGCGTCGTGATGTCGATGGTCTGAAGAGTGGTCGCACTCCAGCCCACGTACATCAGCGGACGTTGCGGCGGGAAGATTGGATTCGAGTTCAATCCGAGCTTCGACGTTCCGAGCGGAGGAAGCCGCGGATCGTTGATGCCCAGGAAGTGCGGGGCGATTCCCAGGAATGGGTCAGCCGTTCGTGCGGGACGATTGAGCTGATTGTTCTCGCGTACCGAGTTGCCCGAGTAGTACGCCAGCTTCTCGTAGTTGGCGGGAACCTTTACGGCGTACGTTCGCGACTTCGCCAGGTCGCCCATCTTGAGTGCTGCTCTTGCGGCACCCACGTTCGCCATGTTGATCAGGTCCGTTGCCGCCGCCGCGTTAGTGCCGGAGTTCGCGGCTGTCGCGATTGCAATTGCCGTATCGAATCTTGCGATCGCGCGAGTGAAGAGATCCTCCGGCGTGAGCTCCTTGCTCAGGTTAACGGGAGCCCCGCAATACCCCTCCGCGAGCAGCACGTACGAGTATCCTCCGTACGCCATCACCCGGGCCATGTTGAGACTTGACGACGCACTCGCGCCGAGTATCTCCTTGAGACGGGCGGATGCATCATCAGCCGATTGTCTCGCCCGCTGGATGTTCTCGTACGCGCCGGTGGTGATGTCGTTCAGGTCGCCGAAGTTATGCAGCGAGAAATCTCGAACGCTGACGTTCGTGTGATCGGTGAACACCTCGTCCGACAGCACACCTGACCACAGCGCGTAGTAACCGTAGGCGTACTGGAACT
>JBDUEH010000501.1:0-2486 GCA_040002555.1 Gemmatimonadales bacterium
TGCTAGCGCTGACGCTCGCCGTCGCCTCCTGTAAGGGCGAACGGCCAGCGTCGTCCGGCGTTTCAACGGCCTCGACTCCTCGGGGACCCGACCAGCTGATACTCCGCGTTCCCCTCAAAGGTGGAACGGCTCGGGCCTTCGTCTATCCTCGCATTGATTCGGTCGCATGGTCGCTCGCTGGAGTGCCGCCGATCGATCACGTCCTCGGATTCGATTCAGACGGTGGAGTTGTTGCCTTCGTTGACGATAAGGGAATGGCGAGGCGCCTGGATTTCCGCACTTCGGAGGCAAGGTTTGCATCCCGAGAGAAGCTGACGGGGCTCGCTTCTGCCAATGGCGCCGATGTTTACGGAGTTACGGCCAAGGGCGACATGCTTCGCCTCACACCGAGCGGCGATTGGACTTTCAAGCCTCCTTCACCAGCACGCTGGATTTTTCCGCAACCAAACGGCTCCGTTATCCTCGCCGGAAATCAGGGATCGAGGACGACGCTATCGCTCATCCGCCCAACCGACGACGCGATTGTCGCAACGGCCACCCTGCCCCTCGTCTCCCGGGGGGTTCGTACCCAAATCGGCGATCGCCTCTACTTTACCGTAGACAGCGGCCTCATCGGCGTAAAAACTCGGGATCTCTCCATACTCAAGAGCGTGAGGCTCAAGAATCCGGTAGCAGCTATCGTCCCGACGCCCAGCGGCGACAGGTTGTACGTAGCGATGAAGGGTTCAAGCGAGCTGACGATCGTCGACCGATATTCCGAATCAGTCAAAGGGTCAGTGACCCTGCCCAGCGGTGCCTCGGACCTCCGAATGGATCCGCTCGGCCAGGTTCTTTTGGTCCGACCCGCCGCCCGCGGTGATTCGGCGTGGGTGGTTGGAGTGGGAAGCGACAAGCTCGAAGGCACCATTCAAACAGCCTGGCGCGATGATCTTCCAGCCTTCGCACCGGGGTCGATTATCGCAACTTTGCGCGGCGCCGATGTGACGATGGCAAATGCCGTTACACTTGAAGACATGAATACGGTAAAGGGAGGCGGGGCTGACTTCTGGTATTTCGTGACCTGGAACGGATTTCGGCCGCGATCTGCCGATCTCGACCGCCCTGTCAGCTTTGATTCTGGAGAAAACTCTGGAGCCAGCGATTCGAGTGCGAGCGTTCGGGCCGATAGTTTCGCTCCACCGATTCGTGACACCGCACCGACGATGATCGTCCCGCCGCCAGCCCTGACAAACCCCCGGGCTACTGGTTACGTCGTCTCATTCGCGGCGGTCCTCACGGCGCAGAAAGCGAGCGAGATTGCTGCAGAGATAACGATTAACGGAACTCATCCGCAGGTTTCTACCACGCAGTCGGGCTCGACCACGCTCTACCGGGTGGTGCTCGGCCCGTTTCAAACGCGCGAAGAGGCGGACAAGGTGGGTAAAGACTCCAGGCGCCAGTACTGGATCTACGAGGCGTCACAGTGACCGGTCCAGGAAACCGTGCTCCCGGCGGTGCCTACGAAGGCGCAGGCCGTCAGGCGGCGGTTGCGCTTCGCGGATATTCATCTGTCGTCGTAGCGTCCAATGACCTCATCGCTGCTGCTCACGTAGCCATCGGAATCGGCCTCGCCGAGAGCGCCCATCGTCTCGTCATAATCGGCGACCTCGGCGGCGAAATCCCACCGTTGCAGGCACTCGTTGGTGACGGGGATCCACATGGAGTGTACGACAGCTTCGAGTTCGGCACATCGTTTGGCCGGATCGCGCGCGAAGTAAAGGGCGCCGACAACCTCTTCATCATGCCGAGCGGCACCGAGTCGCCGGCCACCGAGGAGATCATATCGAGCCAGCGCTGGCAGCACTTCGCTTCGGAATTCGCGAAGGCCGATGAGCTGTTACTCCTGGTTGTTGCGTCGACTGCCCCGGGACTCGCCAACCTGATAAGTCAGGTCGATGGCGTTGTTCTCGTCGGGCTGCAGAAGCTCGACGCGCAGCCAAACGCGACCGTGCTCGCAAAGGTCCCTCATCCGAATATTGTCCCGCCGCCAAAGATCGACTTCGGGCCGAAGAGCGAGCCGTGGACCCCACTCAAGGTCGGAATTGCCTCAGCGGTCATTCTCGCCGCGGGAATTGCCGGTGGTGCGTGGTTCGCAAACTCACGCACTGTTGCAAAGGCGCCGGCCAATATCGTCGCTCCCGTCGATTCCGCAAAAGTCGATTCCGTCCTGCGAGCGGGGCCGGTCGCACTCGCACCGGTGAATCCTCTTGATTCTTCGAAGGCGCTCGGATTTTCCGTCGAAATTCTCGCGTCAAATACAGGCGAGGGTGCTAACTTTGAGTTGAAGCGCCATGGATCGGTGATGCCGAACGCAACGATCTCTCTCGTTCCAATCGGAGATACGGAAGCGACTTGGTACAAGGTGTACGCAGGTGCCTATCCCGAAATTCTGCAGGCGGATCAGCTCCTCGCACTTCTGCGGAGACGGAAGGTCGTCGCCGATTCGG
>JBDUEH010000502.1:0-2482 GCA_040002555.1 Gemmatimonadales bacterium
TCCGAAGCCGCCGGTCTGGCCCTTTGAGGCGAGCACTCCAATCACCTGGAATTGCAGCCCGCCAAGTCTGACGTTCTCGCCTAACAATGCTTCCGGTGTCTGCAGTCCAAGATTGTCGACCACAGCCGATCCAACGATGGCCACTCTGCGCATGCCTGTTTCTTCCGCTTCGGTGAAGAAGCGTCCGGAGGCAAGCGTAAACTTTCTGATGTCGAGCCAGTTCGAAAGCGCCCCGGTCACCTGCGTCTGGGCATTGAGATTCCCGGTCTGAAGCAGGGTTCGCTTGCTCATCTCCGGACCAACCGCTGCGAAATATTTTCCTCGCTTGGCGAGCGCGTCCGCATCTTCGACCGTGAGCTTGGAATTGTCGTCCGTCTGAACGCCGAAGCCGCGACGAGCGCCAGGACGCACGGTCAATAGCGTCGTTCCAAGACCAGCGATGCGATCGCTAATCGATTTCTGTGCACCCTTTCCGATCGCGACCATCGCGATGACAGCGGCAACTCCGATCACGATTCCAAGCATCGTAAGGAAAGACCGCATCTTGTTGGCGCGTAGCGCACCCATCGCAACGAGCACGATCTCCTTTGCCAGCATCACGCTTGCGGCACGGCTCTCGCCGGCCATCGCCTCGAGGCCGTGGGGCTTTGATTTCGCTCCGGTGTCTCTATGCCTGGCTCCGCGCTCTTCCCTTTGATTTGGAACGGTCATCCGCCACCTCCTCTCGGCGCTCCACCACCTGGACGGACAGCACCGCCGCCGGCTCCGCCCGCTGCTCCACCAGTCGCCGGCTGCTGCCGTTGCATGCCTGGGACACCGGCGCGGTTTCTAATTTGATTCAGGTCATTCTGCTGCTGTGCCTGAAGGACTGCGACGTTAAGGATCGCAACTGAATCGCCCTCATTCAGTCCCGACAGCACTTCCGACACGTCGAAGTTGCTTGCGCCAAGCCGAACCATCTTTGGAGTGTACTTGCCGGCCTTCACCGTGAAAACGAGTCCGCGACGCGCGCGAGCCTGTCCACCATTCGCGCTTCCCATGAACGCACCGGTCGGATCGGAAGCGGCACCGCCCGTACCGGCATTGCCCATCGTGGCTGGGCTTGCGCCCGCCCCGGCGCCCTGTGTCTGACGCTGCTTGAAGTTGCAGGCGCGTGTCGTGTCCGAATTGAGGCCGATCGCCGAATAGATCTTTTTCGACTCCGCCTGCATGGCCTGACGGTCGAGCTCACCCGACTGCATGCGAGCGCGAAGATCGCCGATCGCCTTTTGCGTTTCGGGATGCTTAGCGAGCATTGCGGTGACTTTTGCGCACTGCGCATCGGTGACCTCGGGAAGATTGAATCCACCCTGTCCTCCGGCTTGTCCACCGGCGGCAGTGTTCCCGCCAGTCGTCGACGTATTCGATGCAGTCCGGGCTCCGCCGATGTTGCCTGCGCCAGTGGCGCCAGTGGCGCCATTTCCGCCACGCGCGCCGCCTCCGCCACCCATAGCTGCGAGCTGCGCCCTAACAGAATCGACGTTCAACCCCAACAATGTCGCGACCGACGTGACTTCGTTCGGACTTCTCACCGCGTCATTGGAAACGGCAAGCACGTTCTCCCGATGCTCCGTTTCAATCGACACTTCGCCGTTCATGCCCGGCATCAGCAAACCACCGCGATTGTCGATGCTGATCAGCACCGGGAACATCGTCACCGACTGCTGAATCGTTGCCTGCGGCTCGATCTTCTCGACGATTCCCTGAAACGGCCGGTCGGGATAGGCGTCGACGGTAACGCTTGCCGGCAACCCCGATCTCACTTTTCCGATATCCGTTTCGTTCACAAGAGCACGAACGCGAACCTTGGTAAGATCGGCCATCTTGAGGATGGTCGTTCCTGCTCCGAAGCTACCGGTTCCCGACGCAATCACCTGGCCGAGCGAAACGCTTTTTTCGATTACCGTTCCGCCAACTGGAGCACGCACAGTTGCTTCATCGAGTCCCTGCTGGCGAAGATCGAGCGCTGCGCGATTGCGAAGTACAGTCGCCTGGGCGTTTGCGTAATCCACCTCAGCCGATTCGTTCTCGGCCGAGGTGATGATGCGCTCCTTGAAGAGCGCCGATGCGCGATCGCGGGCTGTCTTCGAGACGCGCTGCTTGATTACCGCCGCGTCGAGATCTGCCTTCGCCTGTGCGTACGAGTTTCTCGTGTCGCGCGTATCGAGCTGAACGAGGAGGTCTCCCGCCTTTACAAACGTGCCTGTCTCAACGGGCATCGCGACGATCTGGCCCGATGACTTCGCCTTCACTTCGATGACGTTGATGGGCTCGACAACGCCGGTGGCTTCTGCATTGACGATGATCGTCTCTCGCTTCACCGGTTCAACGGGAATCGTCAGCGGTTGATCCTTCTTCTTGGAGCATGCGATTGCTGCAAATGCTGCAAGGACGAGGACGGTATTTCTGTTCAAGTTCATCTCCTAGAGGTCACGGCCGATCA
>JBDUEH010000503.1:0-2480 GCA_040002555.1 Gemmatimonadales bacterium
TGCTCAGCGGAGAGTTGTCCCGCGCGATAAACGTCGCAGGTGGCATCGATGGACGCTGGGAAGAGATTCGTCCCGCACTCGTTCTCACTCGGCGAATGGCGTCAATCGGCCGCGCGATTCTCGCGGACAAGGGAGCACGAGCCGTTGATTCAATTTCGCTGAGAGTCGGCCGCGACCTTTCGGACGCTGGCAACCTTCTGGCTTCTAGCGCCGCGGCAGGAGCGCTGGATTCAATCATCGATGGTTTCGACGGCGCGCGTCTAAACCTTGTCAATGCTCGCGCAATGGCGGAAAGCCGGGGAATCGCCCTTTCAGTTGCGAGGGCGCGTGCGCAGGATCCGGAGAACGGCGCGCAGGTCACGGTGCGCTGCGGATCGAATTCGGTGACCGTTGCTGGAATCGTGCCCGCGGGGTCGGGCCCGCGCCTGACGCGAATAGATGGATTCATTGTCGATGTCACACCGCGACGAACGTTTCTCGTTCTCACGAATGCCGACGTACCCGGCGTAATCGGCCGAGTGGGAACGCTACTCGGCGATGCGGCGGTGAACATCGCCGAATATCATCAGGCCCGACTCACGCGCGGAGGCGATGCGCTTGCGGCCGTCTCGGTTGACGGTGAGATAAGCGAAAGCGTGCGACAGAAACTGCTCGGACTTCCTGACATCAAGTCGGCGACAGTCGTGGATTTCTCGAAACTCGATCCAGGCGGAGAAGAAGCTTGGTCCTGAACCGCGATGCAGACGCGCGACTCGCGGTCGCGCGCGATGCCTCTGGACTCGAAATGGTCCCGGAAGCAGTGGCACGCGCTGAGTCAGCAGATGAAGTCGTTGCGGTAATTCAGGAGGCTTCGTCGCTCGGAATGCCAGTGACGGCGGCCGGATCACAGACGAGCATGACGGGAGCATCGATCACGGGTCGCGGAATTCTTCTGTCGTTGTCAGCCATGAATCGCGTGATCGACGTTGACGAAAAGACCGCGAAAGCCCGGGTCGAGCCAGGAGTGACTATCGGGCAACTCAACCGCGAGCTCGCGCCGCTCGATCTGATGTTCGCTCCCGATCCCACCAGCGAGGAAGATGCGACGATCGGCGGCGCGATTGCCTGCAACGCGTCGGGAGCACGGTCGCTCTACTATGGAGCGACGCGGCGGCATGTGAGCGGAGTCCGTGTAGTTCACGCTGATGGTTCTGCCTCGAGTTACGGGCGGTCGCACGGGGAAAAGAACACCGTTGGTTACGCTGCCGCTCAGGATCCTGTGGACTGGTTTGTCGGAAGTGAAGGCACGCTTGGAATCGTTGTCGAAGCGGAATTGTCGCTGGTGAAAAAACCGTCGAACATTGTCGGACTTGCGGTCCCATTTCCAAGCCCCGGGAATGCCCTGGAATTCGTGGTTGCGGCCCGCGAAGGAAAAAGCGATAGGATGGCCCGATGTCTCGAGTACTTCGATTCCGCGGCCCTGGCAATAGCAGGCGAATCGCTTGGAATTGCCTGGGCACCAGACGCGAGCGGGATGATATATCTCGAGGATGATGCTGGAGACGGCACAGTCGACATCGTTCTGAGGTCCTGGCTCTCTCTCGCTGAAATACATTCAGCAATGGCTGACGACATTCAGGTATTCGAGGGCGCACAGCCGCTTCGCGATGCGCGGGTAATGCGCCATTCCGTTCCGGCAACGATGAATGAGCGTGGTTCAGCGCAAATCAATAACGGCGGCAGAAAGGTCTCCACGGACTGGGCGGTTCCTTACCGACTCCTCGAGCAGGCGCTCGCGGCATCGGCGGCGGCGGTCGCGAAGTTTGGCGCTCCGCCTCCAGTTACATACGGTCACGCTGGCAATGGACATCCTCACCAGAATTTCATCGCGAGCGACGCGTCCGAACTCGGCGTGATCAATTCGGCGATCGAAGAAACGCTTGCACACGTAATCGGCGTTGGGGGAACGGTCTCGGCCGAGCACGGACTGGGTAAACTGAAACAGAAATGGCTTGGGCTTCAGCTCTCGCAGCGACAGATCGCAGTGATGCACGCAATCAAGAACACGCTCGATCCGTCGGGAATGTTCGCTCCGGGCAACGTTCTATGATCGATACTTCACCTACCGCGTTCGCAACGGTGATTCTCGACGTCGATTCAACACTCTGCGGAATTGAGGGCATCGACTGGCTTGCCGAACGGCGGGGGAAAGCCGTGGCAAAGAAGGTCACGGAACTGACCGAGCGCGCGATGCGTGGAGAGATTCCTCTGGAAGACGTGTACGGCGAGAGGCTGAAGATGGTTCGGCCGCGACGTGATGACGTTGACGCCCTTGGTCACGAATACATCGAGACCATTTCTGCCGGCGCCGTCGAGGCGCTGGCGTTGTGGCGGTCCCACAATGTCCACGTGATCCTGTTGAGCAGCGCAATCAGGCACGCGATACTCCGGCTTGCGCTGCACGTTGGGTTGGGACCTGAACAGGCACACGCGGTGGACGT
>JBDUEH010000504.1:0-2469 GCA_040002555.1 Gemmatimonadales bacterium
CACGGCGCCGCAAGCAGATTGAAAAAGCGGCGAAGGTAACCGCTGGCGCAGTCGGGGCGGTGTGGATGGTACTACGCCTTCGCCGTGAGCTGTACGGACCAGGCGGGTCGAAAATGTCGAGATACCAGTCGCAAATCGACAAGGTCTGGAAGCGCGACTGAACTGCCAAAGCGAGTAAGGCAGCTACCGGTAAGGGCGCGTACTGCAGCAACACTGAGTTCCCAACTCCTCCAGTCCCAACCCCCGGGAGCCTCGCATCGATCGGCCCGGTTGCCGGGTAACCATTCTCGGGCTAAAGTGCCCGCACCCGGCATGCCCTTTTCATACATTAGTGCCACTGAGCGCAGGGGCTTGCCGGTCATCCAGCATGCTTCCTGCGCTATTCGACATTCGCGCGTGACCGATCACCAGCCAAGAGGTTTGAACGAATGAGTCTTCCTGTTCAGGAATACCCCGACCGCATCGGATTTAAGCCCGACGGACCACAGCCGTTCACACCCTACATCGCGCCGGAGACGAACCTCCGCGAGCTGACGATCCTCCCGGTAATCGTCGGCGCGATCCTTGGCCTGATTTTCGGAGCCTCGTCGCTCTACCTTGTCCTGAAGGTCGGCCTTACGGTAAGTGCGTCGATTCCGGTCGCCGTCATCTCGATCACGGTCTTCCGCCTTTTCTCCAAGTTTGGCGCCCGCGACGCGACGATCCTCGAGCACAACATCGTCCAGACCGCTGGTTCCGCCGGCGAATCGATCGCCTTCGGCGTCGGTGTCACGATGCCGGCGATTCTGATTCTTGGATTCGATCTCGAGATCACCCGAGTGATGCTCGTCGCGATTCTTGGCGGACTGCTCGGAATTCTGATGATGATCCCGCTGCGACGCGCGCTGATCGTCGCGCAGCACGGCGTTCTGAAATATCCCGAAGGAACGGCATGCGCTGAGGTACTCAAAGCTGGCGCGTCGGCCGAGTCGAGGGCTGCCGCGTCGCCAGAGGCGAAGAAGGAGCAGGCGAAGCTCGGCGAAGGCACTAGCGCGAAAACTATTTTCACTGGATTCGGATTCGCCCTGCTTTACAAGACAGCGAGCGTCGCTTTCCAGACGTGGAAGGAAGTGCCGGAGAAGGTTTTCGGCGCGCCGTTCAAGGCCGCATCGCTTTCGGTCGAGATCTCGCCTGAGCTGCTTGGCGTCGGTTACATCATCGGCCCTCGCATTGCCGCGATCATGTGCGCCGGCGGTGTGCTGGCTTATCTCGTTCTTATTCCGATGATCAGCTACTTCGGAAGCGGCCTCGTGGTGCCACTCGCTCCCGAAACCACCGCACTCATCAAGGACATGGACCCGGGCCAGATTCGAAACGCCTATGTCCTCTACATCGGCGCAGGTGCAGTAGCGGCCGGTGGATTGGTAAGTGTATTTCGCTCGCTCCCGACGATCTGGCACGGGCTGATGGGCGGTCTCCGCGATTACAACGCATCGAAGTCCGAAGGCGCCCAAACGACTCAGCGCACCGACCGCGATCTCCCAATGCGGACCGTGCTCATCGGTATCATTGCTCTCGTTCTGGCGATCGCTTTCGCGAATCCGCTCTACATCGGTGGCACGTCGATTATCACGCGGTTCGCTGCGGCGTTTCTGATCATCCTCTTTGGTTTTCTTTTCGTCACAGTGTCGTCCCGTCTTACCGGTGAGATCGGATCGTCGTCGAATCCAATCTCTGGAATGACCGTCGCCACACTCCTGCTCACCTGCCTCACATTCGTCGTACTCGGCTGGACTGGCAGCAACTACTTCGTTACTGCGTTGTCGATTGGCGCGATCGTCTGCATCGCCGCGTCAAACGGCGGAACGACGTCCCAGGACTTGAAGACGGGATACCTGATCGGCTCTACACCGCGCTCACAACAAATCGCGATTCTCGTCGGAGCCCTGGTCTCCGCGATCGCACTTGGACCGATTCTTCTCAAGCTGAACGCGGCAGGATCTGTCTACGTACCTGTCGGCACGACGGTTGCCGGCGCTCAGTCCGGCTCACTTCAGGCTGGCGAGAGAGCGAACGTCACCGCGCTGAGCGGCCGTCGCGAAGGAATCGAAGGAACTCTCTCGAGTGGAGCCGCGGATTCGAAGCAGTATCTCGTCTGGCACCGACAGGATCCACAGGGCGGAAACGCCGAGAAGTATCTGGTGAGAGACGACGGTACGCCGGTGTACTTCGTTGACCGCGGCATCAACGGCAGCATCCGCAAGCTCGATAACGGTCAGGCCGTTCCGAAGTTCGATGCGCCGAAGGCGACGCTGATGTCGTACATCATCAAGGGAATCCTTGGCGGCAGGCTGCCGTGGGCGCTCGTGCTGCTTGGCGCGATGATCGCACTCGTACTCGAGCTTTCCGGAATTCCGTCACTCGCGTTTGCCGTTGGCGTTTATCTCCCGCTCTCGTCGTCGTCGCCAATTCTGTTTGGCGGATTGATCC
>JBDUEH010000505.1:0-2466 GCA_040002555.1 Gemmatimonadales bacterium
TGTACTTGCACTCGTAATCGTATATCTCGTGCACCGGCTTGATCTCTCCAACCGGCAATGCCCGGTCGCCGAGTATGCCCACCGTGAGTTCCCGCCCCGCGATGAACTTCTCGACCATCACTTCGTCGTCGTAACGCAAAGCTTCTTCGATCGCCGCGGCGAGCTTGTCCCGCTCTTTCACGACACTGAGCCCAACCGTCGAACCCTGCTTCGATGGTTTGACGACAACAGGAAAACCGAAAGTCCTCTCGACATCTTCCATAGTCACCGGCGCCATCAACCACTCGGCCGTCCCTACGCCCGCGTCAACGAACAGCTTTTTGGACAAGTCCTTGTCCATCGCCAGCGCACTGGAGAGATGTCCGCTCCCTGTGTATTTAACGTGGGCCATGTCCAGTAGCGCCTGAAGAGTCCCGTCCTCGCCCTGCCCACCGTGCAGCGCCAGAAATACGACTTCGGCTCCGGAAATTTCCGGACATGTTTCCAACGCCGACAGAAACGCGCCACCGGTGCTCTGGGCAAGCGATTCCAACGACGGCGGATCTACGCCAACTGCGCTGGAGGCCAGACGCTGTTCCTCTTCCGGAGATACCGGACCCTGCGACGGGTCGAAGGCGAGGACGTCGTGGCCGCGCGACCGGAGCGCGAGAACGATCCGGATGCCCGATGCGAGCGACACGTTCCTTTCGGCCGACGGCCCACCCATCAATACTGTGATCTTCACTCGCCTCTTCCTACCTGCTCATCATGTAGTGCAGCATGTCCGATCGCGTAACGATTCCGCGAATCGTTCCGTTGGAGCGAACAAGAACTGCCGGATTTGATTTCGACAACAGCTTCACAACGTTTTCCACTGGCTGCTCGCCGGAGATCGTTGGAAACGGTGACTCCATTACCTCGCTGACGGTCGAGTCGAGCAGCTTTGGATTCTCGAGACTTTTTTGCGACAACGACCAGTCACTCACTGACCCGACGCAATTCTGGTCTTCCATCACCGGTAGCTGCGAGATGTCGTGTAGCGCCATCAGTCCAAGTGCCTGACGCACGGTTGCGCCAGGCGTTGTTCCAACGATAGGCGGCGTCTCGCTTTCCTTCCGGCCGAGTACTTCAATGAGGGTGACGCGTGAGGAGTCGAGCATCTGATTCTCGCGCATCCACTCATCATTGTAGACCTTTGACAGGTAACGCTCTCCAGTGTCGCACAACACGGTGACGATGAATGCGGCCGGATCGTTCACTTCTTTCGCGACACGCAGGGCGACTTGTGCGATCAGGCCAGACGACCCGCCGACGAAGAGTCCCTCTTCACGCGTCAGCCGGCGAGCCATCGCAAAGGCTTCCTTGTCGCCGACGGTTTCGAACTCATCTATCACGCTCATGTCGAGCGTGCCTGGAATTTTGTCCTGGCCGATTCCTTCGACCTTATACGGAACGCCCTCCCGAATCGTCTTTCCGTCGCTTTTCCAGTAGTCCGCCAGAATTGAACCGACAGGATCGCCCGCAACGATGCGGATCTTGGGATTCTTCTCCTTCAGGTAGCGACCGACTCCGGTGAGGGTTCCACCGGTTCCTGCTGCAGCTACGAAGTGCGTTATCCGGCCTTCTGTTTGCTCCCAGAGCTCGGGTCCGGTGACGTCGTAGTGCGCCTGCGGATTCGCATCGTTATAGAACTGATCTGCAAGAATTGCATTCGGCGTTTCTTTCGCAATTCGCTTGGCCATCATCACGTAACTGTCCGGATGATCGGGCGGCACAGCAGTTGGCGTTACGATTACTTCAGCGCCAAACGCCTTGAGAAGCCGCACCTTTTCCTGAGACATCTTGTCTGGCATCGTGAAGATGCACTTGTATCCGCGAAGTGCCGCGGCGATCGCGAGCGCCGTTCCTGTATTTCCACTCGTTCCTTCAACGATCGTTCCGCCCGGCTTGAGCTTCCCTTCGCGTTCCGCTTTCTCGATGATAGGGATGGCAATTCGATCCTTGATCGAGCCGCCCGGATTGAAGAACTCGGCTTTTGCGTAAACGGGAGTGCGAATTCCCCGGGTCACTGCGTTCAATCTGATTAGCGGAGTCCATCCGATTGTCTCGACGACGCTGTTGTAGGGTCGTCGATTTCGTTCTACCGGGGCCATCAGTGGCTCGCGGCTGGTTGTGCTCCGTTCGCAGTTTTTTTCAGAATCGTATCACCGGGAAGAGGCGGCGCTTCAGGATGACGGAAGTAAACTGGAAACAGGATCGACACGGGCACCGGCTCACCGTGTGTTTTTGCAGGAATGAATCGCAGCTCAGTCGATCCCTTCACAGCCGCTGAATCGAGCGGAGGGAACCCGGAGCTCTCGGCAACATGCGTCGATTCACTCACGAGCTGCCCCTCTTTGTCGATATATACGCGAAGCATCACGTTGGCCTGCACCTTCTTCGCGTAGAGCGAAGGAGGGTACCTGAACGGAAGGTCCTTGTTGAGCA
>JBDUEH010000506.1:0-2466 GCA_040002555.1 Gemmatimonadales bacterium
TCCGCCTGGAGTGAAAAATCCGGCGGGACGTCACCTTCTTCGATCAAAGCGCGACTCCTCCCATTGTGTTGGCCATAATTGCCTTCTGCGCATGCAGGCGGTTCTCGGCTTCATCCCACACGACGCTCTGCGGGCCGTCGATCACTTCTGCTGCAACTTCCTCGCCGCGATGTGCTGGCAGGCAGTGCAGAAAAATCGCATTGCTGTTCGCGCGTTTCATCAGCGCGCCATCTACGATATATCCCTTGAAGGCCTTCTCGCGGATTGCCTGTTCGTCTTCCTGACCCATCGAAGCCCACACGTCAGTGTTGATGACATCGGCTCCGTCCGCCGCTTCTTTCGGATCGCGAACAACCCGGACGTTCGCAACCGACTGCGCGCGCTTCAGAATTTCAGCGTCGGGGTCGTAGCCCTCGGGGCACGCCAACGTCAGCTCGAATCCCAGCTGATACGCAGCGTTGATCCACGAGTTGGCCATGTTGTTGCCATCGCCGATCCACGCGACTTTCTTTCCGTCGATTCCGCCGAGGTGCTGGCGGATGGTCAGGAGGTCGGCGAGGATCTGGCAGGGATGAAGGAGGTCCGTGAGTCCGTTAATGACCGGAACGGTCGCGTACTTCGCGAGCTCTTCGACTTCAGCATGTGCGAATGTTCGGATCATGATGCCGTCCACATAGCGCGATAGGACACGCGCCGTGTCCGCAACCGGCTCGCCGCGACCGAGCTGCACATCGCGCGGCGAAAGGAACAACGCATGGCCGCCAAGCTGCCACGTGCCCACTTCGAACGACACTCGCGTACGCGTTGACGACTTCATGAAAATCATCGCGAGCGACTTCCCCGCCAGCGGCTTCTCCTGGTACTCGCCAGTTCGCATACGCTCCGCCAGATCTAACAGGCCGAGCAGCTCTTCCTTCGAATAGTCCGGGATCGCGAGAAAATCGCGGTGTGTCTTCTCAGTCATGATTTCGTTGACTCGCTAGAGAATGTAGCGTCTCAGGTCTTCGTCTTCGACGATGGTCTTCAGGCGATCGGTGACCATCGCGCGATCGACGACGATCTCGCCTTTCCCTGAATCCGGGAGGTCGTACAGGACTTCTTCGAGCAGCGTGGTCATCACCGTGTGCAGGCGTCGTGCCCCGATATTTTCCATCCGGTCGTTCACGTGCGCTGCAATTCTCGCGATCTCGGCGATACCGTCTTCAGTGAACGTGAGCTTTGCTCCCTCAGCTTCGACGAGCGCAGAGTATTGGCGCGTCAATGCGTTCTCAGGTTCAGTCATGATGCGAACGAAATCGGCTTCAGTCAGCGGCTTGAGCTCCACGCGAATGGGGAAGCGCCCCTGAAGCTCGGGAATGAGATCGCTCGGCTTCGATACATGGAAAGCGCCGGCCGCGACAAACAAGACGTGATCTGTCTTGACCATTCCGTACTTGGTCGAGACGTTGGACCCTTCAACTATCGGAAGAAGATCGCGCTGCACTCCTTCGCGGGACACGTCGGGCCCACCGCCCGCTGATCTCTCTCCGGCGATCTTGTCGATCTCGTCGAGAAAGATGATACCCATCGTCTCGGTTCTCTCGAGCGCATCCGTCGTCACGTCTTCCTCGTCGATGAGCTTGTCGAGCTCCTGTTCGAGAAGAATTCGGCGAGCCTCGGAGACCTTTACCGTGCGCTTTTTTGTGCGCTTGGGAAGCATATCCTGAATCATGTCCGAAAAATTTCCCATCCCTTCGGGCGCGCCCTGCGGAACCATCATGTCGAACATCATCGGAGCATTCTGCTCCACTTCAATTTCCAGCTCGCGCGCTTCGAGCTGACCGTCGAGTAGTAGCTGCTTCAGCTTATCGCGCGTGCGGCGATGACGTTCCTGTTCGACGTCCATTTCCGGAGAGACGCTTCCGCTCGACGAAACGAGGAAAATCGGAGCATCGGCCGATCCGGTGTCAGCGGGTTGTGTCGTTTTCTTGTCGGCCGGAACAGGGAGCAGCAAATCGAGGAGACGCTCATCAACGCGGTCGTGCGCAAGATCCTCGACTTCGGCTTCACGCTCGGTGCGCACCATGTTGATCGCGCTTTCGACCAGGTCGCGGACCATCGACTCGACGTCGCGGCCAACATAGCCAACTTCGGTGAACTTCGACGCTTCGACTTTGATGAACGGAGCGCCGGAGAGCTTGGCCAGACGACGCGCAATTTCCGTTTTGCCGACACCGGTGGGACCGACGAGGATGATGTTGTTCGGTGAAATTTCCTCGCGAATCGATTCTGGCGCGCGTTGCCTGCGCCAGCGATTTCTGAGCGCGATGGCGACTGACTTCTTCGCGTCGGCCTGACCAACGATATAGCGATCGAGCTCGGCGACGATGTTGCGCGGAGTGAGATCCGCGAGACGCGCGAGAGCGTTTTGTGTTCTTGGTGATGTCAAACTGTCGGTTCCAGAACCGTGATGTTCGAGTTGGTATA
>JBDUEH010000507.1:0-2461 GCA_040002555.1 Gemmatimonadales bacterium
GCCCCCCGGGAACCGCGTCGTAGCGCGAGAGAGCTCGTCGAGCTTCGGCAGTCGGTGAGCTTCTGCCGCCGCGCGCGCAATCATGTAATGCTCCGGGCCTTCGAGTCGCCCTGATCCGGTTATTCGTGACTCGTAGTAGACGGCCAGCCCTTCGACGAGCCACGACGGCTCATAGGAGTTCGGGAAGAAGATTGCGTTGCGTCCGAAAATATTTCTTCCAACACGCCAGAGTCCATCAGACCGATCGAGATGAAAAATGTGCGTGAGCTCGTGCGTGATGACGAGCCTGCTCCAGTCATCATAGTTGCGAAGCTCGGGCGCATCGATTGGAGGATGCGCATAAACGACGATGCGGTTGGTCGGAAATGTCGTCGCGTAGCCCTGTACGTAATCAACGTTGTCGGCGATGACGAGATCGACCTTGCCAGACGGTGGCCGAAGCTCCGTACTCAGCTCTGCGTAGGCCCGCTCAGCGTTCACCGCTCCTCGGCGGCCTTCAAACTCGAGCGCCTTCACGAAATGAACGCGAAAATGCGGCGTCTCGATTGTGTACCATCGCTCGTTTGGCACAAGCTGCGCGGAGACTTTCCCGGGGGCGGCCATACAAAGAGCGGCGGCCAGCGCTAACGCGAGCCGCGGCCAGGACATAACGATGCCCGTCGCTACGAAGTCAGCGTTGCTGCTGGGCAAGTGCGCGGAAGTAGTTCTCCAGTCCGTCAACAATTCCCTGCGCGTACTTCATCTGGTACTCGGGAGTCTGCATGGCAGCTTCCTGGTCCGGCATGATGATGAAAGCGCCCTCGACGAGGATTGACGGCATCCAGGTACCACGGACGACCGCAAAATTTTCGCGCTTCACGCCAACATTTCTCAGCCCCAGATTCGCAACTGCAGTTCGCTGGACTGAATCGGCAAGAGCGCCTGAGTGCGGGTAGTAGTGATAAGTCGTAGTGCCCTGCGCGCGGAACGGGTTCAGTCCGTCCGGCACAGCGTTCAGGTGAATCGACACGAACGCTTCCGCGTTTTCGCGGCGGCTCATCGCGGGACGCACGTAGAGATCGACCGGATCAGGACTCACGCGAGTCATGATGACTTTCACTCCCTTCGCCTGAAGCAGCTCCTGAACCTTGAAGCCTACGGCAAGAGTTGGAACGGGCTCCCACAATCCGGTCGGTCCCGTAGCGCCAACCGGCGGATGTCCCGGATCTATGGTAATGGTTCGGCCGAGGAGCGGGGACGCTGGATCGACTTTGGGAGGACGACGAACGCGGAATGTGAGCGTGCCCTCCTGCCACAATGTGAGGTAGCCGTATACCGGGCCCTTGAGGTCGAAATTGTATTTCATCTGAGAGCCGTCAGTCGTAGGGGTGACGGTCTTGATGTAGCTGGAAGCCGGTGCCTTGACGGCCAACTGCTTTCGTGCTGGACCGCTCGCTCCGTAGAGAATCAGCGTCATACCTGACGGGCCTTCATCCACGTAATGAGCAGGCTTGTCGGTGATCGGAATCACGATGTCGGTCCAGTCATCGGTATTCCTGATCTTGAACGCCGATGCTTTTCTTGCAGGCGCGACGTAAGTGCTATCGAGGAGCTGGATGTCGGCCTTGTCGATGCGAATCGTCTGCATCGTGTCGAGCTCGACGTAATAGTTGGACCCTTTTGATTCTGTGACCTTGACTATCGTATTGGGCATCAAAAACCACCGCTGAATTCCACCGGAGAGCGCGTATCCGGTGATTACCCGATCAGTGTCGCTCGCGTATGCCGGCGGCCCTATAAGCGATGCATACAGTGAGGGCGATAGAGTCTGAACGGTGTCCGCTGGCGGAGGCGGCACCGTCGGCGATGGCGGAAGCTTGATCGGCACCGTCAAGCTCACGGTCTCCGTTCCGGCAGTGGCCACTATGTCGTATCGAGGCGCTGTCGCGGGAGGGTTCGGCAGCCAAGCCATGAAAGATCCATTCGGCCAGACTGGCGCAGCTATTCCGTTGATGCTCAGTGCCGCATTGCCATTGCCGACCGACCCGAAAATGAAATTCGAATCTTTCGACTGAATGAGCTGGTTTGGATCCGGATACACGACCTTGATTGCCAGTGGTCCATTTACCAGCGGAATTGGAGGAAGTGCCGGATTCGCCTCGGGCACAGGCGCCTTGATGACCACCGGAATTGATGGAACCGGCGTGGGCGCGGGAACGGTTTCCGGACTCGGTGCCGTTTTTGGCGCTGTCGTCGGGGTGCCCGGCGCGCAAGCTAACGTGGCGGCCAGCAAAACAGCCGCAAAATCGAAGCGAAATCTCGTTGTCATCATCGGTGTTCAATCGTCATTTGAGAAACCTGGATGCACGGTCAGTACCAGTCGAACGGCGGTAGAGTCTTCATTGATAAGGCAATTCCGTCCAGCCTCACCTATATTCCCGCGGATGCCGTGGCACCACCCCCTTACATTGAATCCTTACTT
>JBDUEH010000508.1:0-2448 GCA_040002555.1 Gemmatimonadales bacterium
CGCCGCGGATCAGTGACTATCGACATCTGCTCGACCGGACGGACGAACGTCAGCTTGGTACCGTGCTCGTCGGCCAGCGGGCGGACGGTCACGAACAGATCTTCGATCAGCCCTGGAATATTCACGGGCTGGAGAGCCAGTTCGATCTTCCCAGCTTCGATTTTTGACAAATCGAGAACGTCATTGACCAGTTCCAGCAGATGCCGCGCGGCCTTCAATGTTCGCTGCAAACCCTCTCGCTGCTTTTCGTTGAGGGGCCCATAGATGTTGTCGATCATCAGAGAGCTGTAACCGATCACCGCATTGATAGGAGTTCGCAGCTCGTGACTCATTGATGCATAGAACCGGTTGCGAACACCCATTGCCTGTTCGAGCTCGCTCTGTCTATCCCGCAGCTGGTGGTTAAGCTCGCTCAGTTGCGCAGCTGACTTCGCTTCGGCCTCGAGCAGCTCGGCCCGATGCTGCAGTTCCAGCTCCCGGCGTTCTGCATCCGCGAGCTGATCCGCCTGCTCTCGCAGTTGCTCCTGCTTGAGATACAAATCGACGAACACCGCGACCTTCGAACGGAGCACATCAGGGTTGAACGGCTTGAAAACGTAGTCCACCGCGCCCATCGAATAGCCCTTGAAGACGTACGCGTCTTCCTTGTTGATGGCGCTCAGGAAAATGATCGGGATGTAGCGCGACTTTTCGCGCGACTTGATGATCTGCGCAACATCGAACCCGTTCATCTCCGGCATCTGCACATCCAGAAGAATCGCCGCGAAGTTGTGCTGGAGAACGCACTTCAGCGCTTCATCACCGGAATGCGCCGAGACGGTGATCTGGCCGAGCGGCTCGAGTATCGCCTCGAGTGCAAGGAGATTTTCGGGTCTGTCATCGACCAGGAGCAGTTTTACCCGAGGATCAACGGCCACTGATCACCGTTCCACTTTTCTTCGCCCCTGCGGTCGCAAGTGCCACCAGACGCGGTCCGATTTGTTTGAGCCCGATGACTTCGGCCTCGGGAACTGCCTCGAGCGCAGCCTTCGGCATAGCTCTGCTTTCAGCTGTTTCGGGATCCTGAACGATTGCCTTGCCGCCACGATTCACGATGTGTCTCAATCCACGCGACCCGTCGTCATTTGCCCCAGTGAGTATGACCCCGAGTGTCGCACCCGGATAGGCATCCCCGGCCGACACAAACGTTACATCAATTGAAGGACGACTGAAACGAACGAGTGGATCGGTCGTGAGCGTAAAGTGCCCATCGTCAACGAGCATGTGATAATTGGCGGGAGCGATGTAGACGGTTCCCGGTTGTATGGGCTCCTTGTCTTCAACGTCCACTACGTGAAGTGGCGTCACGTCCTGAAGAAGCTGCGCAAGCAGGTCGTCGGCCTGCTTGCTCCGGTGCTGCACGATCGCCAGTGGCAGCGTGAAATCCCGCGGCAGCGACTTCACGAGCTCGCTCAGCGCGGCAAGACCGCCCCATGACGCTCCGATGACTCCAATCGCAAAACTGGTCACCGCACTTTCCGGAAAATCTTTTCAGGTCCGTTGATCTGTTCGTAGTTATCCTCGAACGGCGAAAACCTGAGCGACTCTTTGCTTCCGAGTACAAGGATACCGAACTGGACGAGACTGTCGTAGAACAACCCATGAACACGCGATTGAAGAGACTTGTCGAAGTAGATCAGGACGTTCCGGCAGAGGATGACGTTAAACTCTGAAAACGACCTGTCGGTAACGAGATTGTGCAGCGAGAACACGACATTCTTTGTGAGAGAATCGCTGAACAGCGCGCCGCCGTACTTGGCCGTGTAGTAATCGGAGAACGCGCGCTTCCCGCCCGCCGCGATGTAGTTCTCCGTGTACTCCTGCATGCGTTCGATGGGGAAGATCCCTTCTTTCGCTCTTGCAAGAACGATCTCGTTGATGTCGGTCGCATAGATTCGCGAGCGCTCATACAGTCCTTCTTCCTGCAGAAGGATTGCCATGGAATACACTTCCTCTCCCGTCGCGCACCCGGCGTGCCATATCCGGATGAACGGGTAAGTACGTAGCAATGGGACGACGCGCTCGCGGAAAGACCGATAAAATCCGGGGTCGCGAAACATCGCGGTCACATTGATGGAGAGATCGAGAAGCAGCTTCTCCATCAGCTGCGGCCTGTGCAGTATCTCCGCCTGCAGGGCACTGACCGTCTGCAGGCCTTCCGCCTCTATGCGCTTCCAGAGTCTTCGGCGAATCGACGCATACGCGTAGGACCGGAAGTCGAACCCGTAGTGCCGGAAAATTCCCTCCAGCAGGAGCTCGATCTCGATCCTCTCGAGATCCGGATCGTAAGATCCGGACGCGATGAGAACAGAAGGACTTTGGTCTACTTGTACAGCCACACCCTGAGCAGTGACAGGAGCTGTTCAGTGTCCACGGGCTTGGTGATGTAGTCCGACGCACCGGCAGCGA
>JBDUEH010000509.1:0-2447 GCA_040002555.1 Gemmatimonadales bacterium
GTGTTGTTTGCCGATTTCGCTGTCTGGTATAGCGATCCCGTAAGACGAACGCGGGTTGCCGGCGTGAGCTGCTTGTCATATCCCAGCTTGCCAAGGTACGACGGTGAACGCTGGCCCGGCTTGGTGACTTGTCCGCGAACTTCGCCGGCGGTCAGTCCTGCCATTGCCAGGAAGCCATTTCTGCGGACGTACAACTCTCCGCCGATTTCGGTCGTGAAGGCATCCATGATGTAGTTGCCGACGAGCGGATTGTATACCGCGTTGCCGCCGTCAGTGCGACGGAAGTGAGCGTCGCCGTAGTTGACCTCGAAGTGACCGACACGGAGCGTGACGTACTTCATCAGGTTGTTGAGCAACGCTACGTCGATCGGCGAAGCATCGATCAGGAAGTAGCCATCCTTGACCCACGTTTCGTTGTGGTGACGCGTTGACAGATACGACGTCAGCGCGACTCGGATTCCCTTCGCGACCTGTGCATTCATGAACAGGTTCGCTTCGGCATTGTTGAAGCCGTGGCCAACCTGGACCAGCTTGTTGCCGTCGTACAGCACCTTGTTCGCGTCCGGAATCATCCGCGGTGAAGCCGAATTGGAATGATCGAGACCCTGAAACTGCTGGGTGAAAGCTGCGCCCCAATCGAGCTTGAAGCCGGTGTAGTCAGCGCCTTCGTCCTTCGGTGGCTCATAGACGTTGATTCCACGCATGTCAGTCGGGCGAAGGTGCTGGATCTGGACCTTTGGCGCCGAGCTCATGAAGGAGCTGACGGGATTCTTCGTCAGATTCGACTTCAACGTGTCAACCGGCGGTGCCTTCTCTTCGACAGGCGCAACAATAGTCGTCGTAGCAAGAGTCGGAGCCGGTGTCTGCGCCAGCGCGAGTGCGGGCATCGATGCGGCCAATGCGGCCACCATCACGGTCTTCATACTGAGGGATCTCATTGTTTCTCCTTTGATTGTTATCGACTACTGGTTTAGAACGAGCTCGTACCAGACGGTTACGGGATCGGCGACTTTCATCGTTCCAAACATCAGGGAAGGCGGCTTTACACCGAATTCAGTCATCTTCAGGACCTTGCTTCCCTTGAGCGTGAGCGTCCCGTTCGCGTACGTGCCTCTGCCGCGGAGCTCGATCGGATTTTCCTTTCCAGCAATGGTCAGGATGCCGGCCATCACGACAGCGTTTCCGTCGATAGTGTAGGACGACAGCTTCCAGGTGATCCTTGGATTCTTGTCGGACTTCAGCGCTTTACGCATGTGCTCGTTCATCGTGGAGTTCTTGCAATCGAGCTGGGCGACGGAGATCGCCAGCGATGCGGACTTGACGAGCTTCGCGGGAGTCGCGTCAGCGTCGGAAGCGACATCGACATCCAGCTTTCCGGCGGAGCAGGAAAAGGATTTGACGTTCGAAGTGCCGTCAAACCAAACCTTGCTCGCGCTCGAGAGAGTCAGATTTTCCGGAAGGGCCATCTGGGCCGACGCAGTCGCCGCGGTAAATCCGGCAAGGGCGCCGGCGATCAGTATTTGTTTCAGATAGGATTTGGTCATCATTCTCTCAGGGTTCGGGTTACATGCGAATGATGCCGCCAACGACGTCGTTGCTCTGTCGGGCTAGTCTGGAAGTTTTTCTGGGGAAAGGCCGTGCGTTTGTAGGGGAATCAGCTACGGTCGCGCTTCTGCTCGCTGCTTGAGGCCGCGCAGCATCGCGCGCTCTATGACGAAGTGCACCGGCTCGATCGTAAGGAAACTGATCGCCGAGACACCGATTCCGGGTAACGTTGGAATTCCGGGGCCCATCGTGCGGACGTGCATCCGCGTCGTTCGCGAGTCTATCGGATCCAACACGATCGCGCCGCGGTCCCGCAATACGATCGCCCTGCCCGGCTCGATCTGAGTTACATGCCAGTCACGGCTGTAGAGGCTCGATTTGTCCTCTCCGAGCTGCAGCACCAGCGGCCACACTGAATCGACTGGCGCATTGATCGTAATGGCGTGATCGATCCGATAGTGTGACGCGCCCAGCGGGGGGTCGCCAATCAGCACCATCTGCTGTTCCGACGCAGTGCTCCCCCATGATGAATACCAGGGGCGAAGGCCGATGAGAATTGCGACGTACAGCATGAATGCAAGCAGAATTCGTTGCATCGTGCGTGGCATGATCGGCGACGGCTCTATCGACGGCGTATTGCGCCAACTCAACACCGCGATAACGAGGAGGATCACGTCGGCGACGATTCCTGCCAGAAACAGCGGATGCCCGAAAATTCCAAGCAGCAGCAGTGACGCCAGAGCGGCCACCACAGCAAACGTGCGCCAACGTTTTCTCAGCTCCGAAACCCCAAGCACGCCTGCACCCGCTGCAATGAATCCGACCGCGGAGAGCTCCCACAAAAGCGTGACCAGATTGCGTCCGCCGATAGCCGTTGCCCACATTCCGGCGGAAGCATGCGC
>JBDUEH010000510.1:0-2423 GCA_040002555.1 Gemmatimonadales bacterium
GCGATACATTGAAGTTGAGCAGGTCAGCCGTGAATCGCGCATACAGCCGACCGATTACCGCAGCGATGGGAATCGCAATACCGCTGGCGACGACGCCGAGCGCGAGTGCAAGCGCCATGTACATGGCCGCGATCTGGAATGGGCCGGCGCCGATTGCTTTCATCACACCAATTTCCCGAACCTGTCCAGCGAGCATTGCCGAAACGAGGTTGATCACCAGGAAACCGCTCAACAGCAACGCCAGCACACCAAACGCTCCCTGCGTGTAGAGCAGCGAGTCGATCTGCGATGCATGGATGTGACGACCGGGAATTGGCACAGTGACGTCGCGCACCGTATGACCCGTACTCTCTATCACGCGCTTTGCTTCGTTCGCGACCCTCCTGATTCCGTCTCGGTCGAGCGACCCATCGGCGACGAGGATTTTCATTTCGTCCATTGTACGAGGTGCGCCGAGCGAGGCAAGCGTACTTGGAGTCACGAAAAAATAGACGACGTGCTCCATCCAGCCCGGTGCGAGGCCGACGTCGCGAGAAATCCCTGAGATCTCGAGATCGCGCGGCGGATTTTCACCAATCTGAAGCTTCGTGTCGTCGCCGAGCTTGACGCCCGCATAGTCAACGGATGAGCGCTCGATTACAACGGAGCCGTCCTTCGGCGGCCAGCCCCCTTCCTCTCCCTTGATGATCCCAACACTCGAATTGGCGAAATCAGAGGAAGCCACGATGATCGCAGTTCTCCACCCTGTGCTTGTGTAGACACTCCCCCCGACCGTGCGCCGCGCCTCGGCAAGGCGAATTTCCGGAATTCCGCGAACTGCCGCGAGAAGATCAGCGTCGATCGAATCGACTCTGATTGTCGCTGAAGCCGGATCACTTGCCCCGAATTCCTCACGAGTCGCCGTTCGCACGAGGGACCACGTGTCGAGAACTGCCCCTGCTCCGATGATGCCAACAGAAATCGCCAGTATTACCAGGATGGTCCGCGACTTATGCAGCCAGAGGTCGCGAAGAACCTTTCTCCATCGCGGACTCACTGCAGCGGCGCCGGCTCGACGACCTTTCCGTCTGCCAGCGTGATAGTTCTCGACGCGAACTGTGGCGCAGTTCTGTCATGCGTGACCATCACCACTGTCTGTCCTTCCCTTGCCAGGCTCGCGATCAGCTCCAGCATTAAAGCGGCGGTTTTTGAATCCAGGTTGCCTGTTGGCTCATCGGCGAGCAGGACTTTCGGTTCGTTCGCGAGAGCACGCGCAACAGCGACACGCTGCTGCTCGCCGCCGGAGAGCGTCGATGGAAGCTTGTTCGCTTGTGGTGCGACGCCGAGCCGGTCGAGGAGTGCCATTGCGCGCGGCAATCGCTCCTTTACAGGCCACGTTCCGCAGAAGTCCATGGGCAGCATGACGTTCTCGGCAACGGTCAGCGTTGGCAAAAGCTGAAAGAACTGGAAGACGATCCCGACAGCCTTTCCGCGCCACTTGGACATCGCGCGTTCTGGTAGTGAATGCACGGCCGTTCCATCTACGTGAACTTCGCCGGTTGTCGGTCGGTCGATTCCGGACAGGAGACCGAGCAGCGTGGACTTACCGCTTCCAGATTGTCCCACTACGACGACGAACTCGCCCTTCTGAATCGAGAGGTCGACGTTCGAGAGGGCCGAGAAGGTAGAACCGGCGGTCGCGTAGCTTCTGCTGACGCCGCGAAGTTCGATGAGTGGGTTGGTCATGTGGACAGCATACGCGATCGTCCGCGCGTTGTTGTCCCGTTCAACTATGTCGTTGAGCCGTTGGGCGAAACGATGCCGCCTGAGGTCGTGCGAGGCCCTACGATAGTGGAGGCAAACCTACCGGAGAATTCAATGTCATTCAGAAAACTTTTTGTCGTATTGACAGTGATGGCTTTCGCCCATCCCGCCCGCGCGCAGCACGGTGGTGGATCTCCGCCGTCTCATACGGCGCCGGCGGAAGCAGCACAGTTCAATTTTCTCATTGGTCAATGGGATCTCGTTGTGAAGCCGGCTGCCACTGGACTCGCGCAGAAGATTCACGGTGTACCGAAACTGGTTGGGACATGGAAGGCGTGGCGCGATTTCGACGGTTTTGGACTGGAAGACGAGCTTCGCATTACCGATGCGTCCGGGAATCCGATCAATCTCTCTCATGCAATGCGGTTTTATGACACGGCGGCCAAGCGATGGAAGAGCACCGGGCTCGATGTGTACCGCGGCGTGTTTTCAAATGCGACTGCACAGTGGCGCGGAAGCGAGATGCTCCTGATGTCCCAGGGTGTGGATCAGGACGGGAAAGCGTACTGGTCACGCGGGCATTATATGGACATCAGCAAGGACTCTTTCACGTTCAAGCAGGAAAGGTCTACCGACAACGGCAAGACGTGGTCTGACAACCTGACGATCGAAGCGAAACG
>JBDUEH010000511.1:0-2421 GCA_040002555.1 Gemmatimonadales bacterium
GCGATGGCGTTTGGTACCGGCGAACACGCAACCACTCGTGGCGTCGCCCGCCTTCTGCAAAATCTCTCACCGATGCCCGCCAATGTCGTGGACATCGGGGCCGGAAGCGCGGTGCTTGCGATATGCGCGGCGAAGCTTGGTGCGAGCAGAGTGGTCGCCGTCGAGCTCGACGAGGACGCAATCGGAAATGCCGAACAAAATGTCATCGCGAACAATGTCGAAGACCGCGTTCATGTAATTCAGGGTGATGCTACAACGCTCCTGCCTTTGCTCGCGCCGGTACAGCTGGTGCTCGCGAACATCATCTCGACGGTGCTGAAAGAACTGCTTCCAATCATCGCGGAGTCGCTGGCGCCGGGTGGACATGCCATACTTTCCGGCATCCTGCAAACCGAAACAGAGGTAATGCTTGGCGAGATCGAGAAGGGTGGCTGGACAGTCATCGCTGAAGATCGGGAGGACGCGTGGTGGAGCGTTCTGATCGCGCGACCGTAGCGACATTCTTCTCGCCGGACGGATTCACGGGCGGTTCGCCCGTGACCCTTGGCGAAGATGCGGCGCAACACGTTCGTGTGTTGCGAATGGGGCCGGGCGAACAAGTCGCGCTGAGAAATGGTCAGGGTGGTGCAGCGCTTGGGGTTCTCGGCCGCGTTGCGAAGAAGTCACTTACCGTCGATGTCACCGAAACATGGGAAATCGCGCCGCTCCCTCAGGTGCACATGCTTGTTCCGGTGGCGGACCGTGATCGCATGCTTTTGCTCGCCGAAAAGTGCACTGAGCTATGCGCAACGAGCTGGCGCCCAGTGATGTCGCGGCGGTCGCGGAGCGTTGGTCCGGCAGGTGATGGCCCCACGTTCAACTCTCGCGTGCGCGCGAGGATGATGTCTGCACTCACTCAGTCGGGGGGCGGCTGGCTGCCCGACGTCCATCCGTCCGCACCTGTCTCGCGTGCAATTGCAGCAGCGCCAGAAGGCTCCCGGCTGTTGCTCGATGCGTCCGCGGAGTGGCCGATCCTCGCGAATGTTGTAGCGGAGCCGGTGGTCATTGCGGTTGGTCCTGAGGGCGGGTTCGACACGAAAGAGCGCAAGGAAATGATAGAGGCAGGGTTTACTCCAGTCTCGCTGGCCGGATCGATGCTTCGTTTTGAAACCGCAGCGATCGCGGCGTTGGCAATTATTCGCGCCCAGCTCGCGCTCACCGGCGGGACACACAATGGAGAAATAAATGCCTGATGACTGTCTGTTCTGCCGAATTGTTGCGCGGACAGTTCCTGCCACGATTGTGGGCGAAACTGACGAAGCGCTCGCGTTCAGGGACATCAACCCGGCAGCGCCGATTCACGTCCTGGTCATCCCCAAAAAGCATGTTGACTCGCTTGCTCTTGAGACCGACGAGGCAAATCTCGGCCACTTGATGGCATTCGCTGCGGGCGTCGCGAAGCAACAGGGAGTCGCTGAGTCCGGATACAGAACGGTGATCAATACCCGAAAGGAAGGCGGGCAGACGGTGGATCATCTCCACCTGCATGTGATCGGGGGCAGGCAGATGCATTGGCCGCCTGGATAATCGCCCAATGCGCCGGGATTGGAGGCTCACTTCGCGACTCTGGAATAGCCGGCTCCGGGCCCTCCTCAGTTGTTTTCCGGGTATTGACGAGGTAACTTGCGATTCTGTCTCTAGCAGGCGTTAAAAGCGCTACGAAGGGGGGAAGTAGAATTTGTCGGAAGTCATAATCCATGACGACGAGAACTTTGAGCGCGCGCTGAAGCGCTTCAAGAAGAAGTGCGAGAAAGCGGGCATCCTTTCCGATCTTCGTAAGCACCGTCATTACGAGAAGCCGAGTGAGCGCCGCAAGCGCAAGCTGAATACGGCGATGCGCAAGAACCGTCGTACCAGGCGGGTCTAGCGTGTCAGAGCTTCTCGCGCGGTTGCAGGGAGACCTGAACGCGTCGCGAAAAGCGCAGGACAAGTCTGGCACTCTCCTCCTCGGTACCGTCATTTCCGAGGTCAAGAATCGGCGAATCGAGCTACAGCGCGATCCGGTCGACATGGAAGTGGTGGACGTCCTGCGAAAGTCAATCAAGAAGCGTCGCGAGTCTGTCGAGATGTACGACAAGGCCGGCCGAAACGATCTCGCCGACAAAGAGCGCTCAGAAGCAAAGGCGCTCGAGACTTACCTTCCTCCGGCAGTTAGCGACGACGAGCTCAGAGCGGCGGTCATCGCGGCAATTGCCGGCGGCGCTACACAAATCGGCGCTGTCATGGGAAAAGTTCTGCCGCAGTTCAAGGGACGAGCTGAAGGCGGCACGATCAACGCAATTGCTCGAGAGGAGCTGGGCAAGCAGGGGTGAGAACGAGGCACGAGAAGTATGAGACCCGAACTGGCGACGACATTCGCGAGTTCGGGTTTTTTAGTTATGA
>JBDUEH010000512.1:0-2417 GCA_040002555.1 Gemmatimonadales bacterium
GACGGTCTCGGGCGCGAACAACGGTAATTCCGGAATTTTTGTTTCGCCGGGTGGCGCGCTCGTATCCGACCGGGGCGGCCAGACGAGCGCTTTGGCGTGGATAGGGCAGAACGGGTTGAGCAATTCGATAAGCAGTGAATTGAAGGTCTACAGCTACCCACGTATTTCCCCTGACGGTCAACGTATTGCTGTCACAGTGCGCGAAAATGAAAGGCAGGGAATATCGATTTATGACATTGGCACGAAGACGTTTGTGCCGCTGGCAACCGTTTCAGTCACGACGGCTCCGGAATGGTCGCGCGATGGGAAGAGCGTGTTCTATATCGACATCGATGAGAAGTCCAGAAGTGTGCTGTATTCACACCCGGCAGACGGCGGCACGGTCGCGCGCAAAATCGCAGAATTGCGCGGTCGCTCGAGAGGTCTCTCTCTGGCGCCGGATGGAAAGTCCCTTGTCTACGTCACTTACATCGGCAGTAAGTATCAGATTTACCGGCTCAACCTCGATTCGCTTGGTGAGGGGAAACCTTTTCTTGCGAGCTCGGTGAACATCGCGACCGAACCGCAGATATCTCCGGATGGCCGCTCGATTGTCATCACCTCGAGCGAGTCGGGGACGGGCGAGGTCTTCGTTCGCACGTATCCCGACCCGACGTTCCAGATCCAGATATCGAGCTGCGGCGGCGGCGAAGGTATGTGGTCGAAAGATGGAAAAACGGTTTTCTACAGGGCCGGGACGTCAGAGATCGCGGCGAGACTGGCCACCACTCCAAATCTCCGCGTGGTCTCGCGCGATACAGTAATCCGCAATATGGGCCGAGTGGCTGCCGGGGGAGGCATTTTTCGGTCGACCGATCTCGGCCCCGATGGGCGTTTTCTTGGACTGATCACCAACGCCAATGACTTCCAGCTTGTCGTAGCACCCAACTGGCGAGTCGAGATGGAACAGCGCATTGCGGCTGCGAGGCATTAGTGGCATATGCGGCTCCACGGCGTACGTTGATGCCCTCCAACGCTCGAGGACTTTGAAATGGTGATGCCTCTTGGCGACGACGATCTGGACCGCCGCAGTGTACCCGTTGTCACGTACATACTGATCGCTCTGAACGTCATCGTTTGGCTCCTGGAGCTGAAGGGCGGCGACCATTTCATCAACGGCTACAGCGCGGTGCCGTTCGAGATCACTCACAACACCGATCTCATTGGTACTCAGATGGTTCAGGCTGGCGGCCAGGCCATTCCCATCGAGCTATACGCTGGACCCAAGCCGATTTATCTGACGCTTCTCACGTCGATGTTCATGCACGCATCGTGGATGCACATCATCGGGAACATGGTTTATCTCTGGATCTTCGGCGACAACATCGAAGACAGAATTGGACGCGCAAAGTTCCTGGTGTTCTATCTCGTGTGCGGCCTCGCAGCGAGCGCGGCGCAGATAGCCTTCAGCGCAAATTCCGTCATTCCCAGTCTCGGAGCGTCAGGCGCGATAGCTGGCGTGCTGGGTGCTTACCTCGTGCTTTTCCCAAGGAAAAACGTGCGAGTGTTCGTCGCGAGGCAGGTAGTAAACATGCCTGCTTTTATCGTGCTGGGACTGTGGATCGCTCTGCAAATCTTCAGTCAGATTGGCGTGAGTGGGGGGCAGTCGTCTGGCGTTGCCTATCTCGCGCACATCGGGGGTTTCCTCGCGGGAGTGCTTCTCATCTTTCTCTTCGGGGGGCGAAGAGCCACTGCCTGACGTTCCGCGATACCGGATTCAATCAAGTCCTTGTCACGTCGGTTCTATGAACAAGTAGACGTGCCGGAGTGTATTTCCTGTAGACACTTTCCTGCTCCCTGAAGGTCGAGTTGCGACGTCCTGCTCTCTTTCTGTTTGCGGCATTTCTCGCCGCCATCCCGCTCCGATACGCCTGCGGCCAGCAATCCGCTGAATGGCGGACGGATTTCCGGCGCCATACTGTGCCGCTATAGGAAATCGTATAGGGCGGATAGCCCAAGGATGGAATTCCCGCACTCAGTCGCACGCGGTTGGAAAGCGTGGCGTCTGCGGATCGCTGGTTAGCCGCCCGCGAGCCGATGATGGTTGTCGAGCAAAATGGAGTGGCGCGCGGCTACCCACTGCAAATCCTCATCTGGCATGAGATCGTGAACGACGACCTAGGCAATCTTCCAATCGCCGTGACATTTTGCCCGCTGTGCAATACGGCACTGGTATTCGACCGCCGCCACAAGGGACGAGTCCTCGAATTTGGCACAACCGGGCGGCTCCGCCATTCCGATCTCATAATGTATGACAAGCGGACGGAGAGACGGAGCATGGAATTCTCGCCTACGCCGGAGTGCCCTTGATTCTCGACGAGTCGGCGATTGGAACGCTCTGTGTGATGGATACTACTCCCCGCCAATGGACTGACGAA
>JBDUEH010000513.1:0-2416 GCA_040002555.1 Gemmatimonadales bacterium
GCCGCTGGTTTCTTGCGACCACGAGCAGGACGCTTCGCAGTCGGCGAGGCAGCGGGTGCTGCTGCCGACTCCTTCGGCGCAGCTTTCGCCGCGACCTTCTTTGCGCCTACCCGCTTTTTTGCCGACTTCGCTGTGGGCTTTGCGGCCTTCGGCTCTTCGATGGACAGAACGAGCGGCTCCGCAGCAATCGGTGCCGCGGGCTTTTCGGGTGTCGACGCAGCCGGCTTTCCACCGACGACACCAATGTTCAATAGATGAGCAGGCATGACGTTCTTACCCATCGGGCCTCGTCCGATTCCACGCGAACCCATACCGCGTTGAATTGGCGCCGCTGGAGCAGCCACCGGCGCGTTCGCAGTCGCCGCTGCCTCGAGCTGGCGATCGACCGGAGCCGCGGCGACTGCAACTGCAACTTCAAAATCGCTTCCGCGACGGCGGAGATCGACCAGATCTGCGTCGTGCGCATCGTGAAGAATGCGCAGGAAGTTTCTTTCACTCAGGCTTTCACTGTCGCGGCCGAGAAGCTTTCGGGCCTCGCTGCGAACGACGCTTGCAGAGGCTGCCGCATCTCCCTTCGTAACCGCGGCAACGGAGCGGGTCACGAGAGCAAACGCTTCATCGCGTGTGAGGCGCAGACCCGTTGATCCGATTCCAGATGCTGCCGGGACCGCTGCCTTTGGTGGCGCGGCTTCGACTCGTGGCGCAACTACCACTTCTTCAGGCAGTGCTTCGGCTTCGGCCGATGCGGAAGACGGTGCTGCGTCGGCGCGCCCTGCACGCGGCTCGCGATCTCTGCCTCTGCCTCCCCGACGATTGCGACGTGCGCGATCTGGCGCCTCGTCGGACGCGGCGACGGGTTGTGCCGCGGCCGATGTTGATGGAGCGAAGTCCATCTCAACCGAAGAAGATTCGGGCACGGAACCATCTGACGCGGTATGTGGAACGTCAACTTCAAGCTGTCCGTTCTCGAGTTTGGTGAGCGAGAGAAGCCCACGCTTCCCTGCTTCGGTGACGAACAGCGAGAACTTTGACTTGCCCACGTTTTTCTCGTCGAACGAGCTGTCGATCTGTTGCATCACCTGCTTGAGGCGATCGGCGCGCATGACGTCGCCATTGCGCTTCATTCGCTGAATGGCTTCGGTGACGAGCTCCCACGGATCGTGCTTGACGACTTCTTCGTCGCTCGTCTTCACGAGCCCGGCCAGCGCGTTGTACGAGTAGTACTCATCGCAATTCATCACGAGCAGGTCGCTCGATGACTCGCGGATGCCGACGCCGATCACGTACTTGCCGTATTCCTTGAGCTTGATAACGAGGCTCGAGAAATCGGAGTCACCGGAAAGAAGGATGAACGTTCCGATTTCCGGTCGAACGAATACCAACTCGAGGGCATCGATCGCGAGGCGGATGTCGGTCGCGTTCTTCTTCGCGGACCCGTACGCCGGCGCCATGATCATGTCGATCGACGACTCGGCCAGGGGGACGATGTACTGGGGATAGCGTCTCCAGTCGGCGTATGCTCGTTGAACCGAGACCTTTCCCTTGATGATATCGGACGAGAGGAGGTTTTTGAGCTCCGTCTGGAGATCGGAGCGGATTCCCATCGTGACGTTGTCGAAGTCGATGAGAAGTGCTGCGTTTGGTGCGTGGTGAAACGTGTGGGTCCCTACGTGCTGCTGCTGCTGTTGCGGCATTGCCTGCGGCCCTCTGTGGATCGGGGCGACCGGACGGCGCGGCCCTGGGGGCGCGGTCCGGGAGTTACGAAATGGCATTGATTGTGGTGTGTAGTACGCGGTCGCAAGCCGCGCATTTTGCGCGGCGGTTCTTACGAGCCGGATGTGGTCCCGCGGCATCGTGCCCCGGGGAACGCGTCTTCAGGTCAAGTCGGGCCGCTGTGTCACACATGACACGCTAAGCCCCCGAATCCTCGAAGTCGCGCTAACCCATGTAATTTATAACCGAATGCCGATGAATCAACTGCGCTACCGGACACGACTCATCGTCATCCTCTCCCTTTTCGCGATTGTGCCGGCCGCCCTGCTCACGATTCTCTGGGGCGGAACGATGAGAAGTGCCATCTCTCTCGTCGGCGGCCGAAGTGCCTGGGAGAGCGTGGCATCGACCGGCCAGCGAGCAATCGCCGCCGTTCGGAAGGCTCCGTTGAGCCCTGCCGCACGTCAAGCCGTGGACGCCCACGAGCACGAGCTTCGAACATCGCTCGAGCAGGCCCGCCGATTCAGTTTCCTGGCCGGGCGGTCAATGCGCGTCATCAGTGCTCTCGCTCTGCTCGCGCTTATCGTATTCGGAATCACGGCATCTCGTGTTGCAGGCCATCTGAGCAGGCAAATGAGTCGACCGTTGGTCGAGATCGTGGGATGGACTGAGAAAATCGGGCGCGGCGAAGACCTCCCTCCAC
>JBDUEH010000514.1:0-2407 GCA_040002555.1 Gemmatimonadales bacterium
AGGATCGGCCTGATGGACATCCAGTTCCAATCTGTGCTACGCCAGAGCCTGTCGGACGAAATCGCCGAGAAAATCACGCGGATGATTCAGTCCACGGGGTTCAAACCGAGTGACCGGTTGCCGGCGATAACTCAGATGGCGAGGCAGTTCGGGGTTGGATCTCCGACCGTGCGCGAGGCGCTCAAGAGACTCGAGACGATTGGCGTCGTCGATATCCGCCACGGGTCGGGCGTGTACGTCGGCACCACTCCGGATTCCTTCCTCATCACGAATCCGGTTTTTGGCGGAACGCCGTCCAAGAAGGTTCTCGTTGACCTCATCGACTCGCGGATTCCAGTCGAGATGCGCACTGCTTCTCTCGCTGCGAATAACGCAACGACCGAACATCTCGACGAGATGGAACGGCTTCTGGCTCAAGCCGGTCAGAGCCTGAATGACGGCGAGCTCCTCAACAAGGTGAACCTGTCGTTTCATCGCCAGATCGCGCTCGCGTCCGGAAACACCGTGATGCACCAGATCCTCGAGGTGTTATCGAGTCTTTTCCGGCAGGAGCAGCGGGTGATTCTCGACATCAAGGGGAATCGCGCAGAGGATCATGGTGAACACGTCGGAATTTTCGAAGCGGTGCGTTTGCGTGATGCGTCACTGGCGACGTCGAGGATGCAGGATCATCTCGAGCGCGTGCGCGAAGTGTTAATGGGCTGGGACGAGCACGAGGTGACGAAGCCCTGATGCAGAGTCTCGGCAGTGCGCGTGGAAGTTGGGAAGCTGTGTTCATTGCGAGCTTCTCATTTGTCGCGTTCGGTATGGCCGGGGCTCAAAGCGATGCGGCCCTCGTAATCCGGAACAATCACGAGATTCCGTATGTGGGTGCGATCGAGATCCCGGTGAACCTGCCGGATGGCGAGTATCGAAATGGAAGCGCGAGCGCGCGTGTTGACAACGAGTTTGCGAGAATGTTTGCATCGCTAAAAGCCCGGTCGAGCATGCGCCTTGTACGTCTTGCAAATAACAATTCGTCGATCGAAACGTTCAGCGGCCCGTTCGGTGTGTCTTCCGAAGCGGGCCGTCTTCACATTCAGCACCGCGGCAGTGCGATCGCGTCTATCGATTTCGGACTATTGGTGGTTCCCGGTACGACTGCAACAGCAGACAACGCGATTTCGTCCTTTGAGCCGCTCGGTTTGAGCTGGACCAAATCGATCGATGGAACGCTCCACAGCTCGGCCCAGGTCTCCGGATACGACATCACGCTGAGCGGTGCGCCGTACGGCGGCGGGTCGCTCGACATGAAAGCGAAAGTCGCACGAACGTCGACGGCGTCAGGTCCTGCTTACCTCGCGCTGGTTCGTCGCGTAATCACGCCGTCTACCAATAGCGCCCGGCTCAGATTCAACGGGCGCGAGATGAAGGGCGGAGACTCGCCACCGACGTGGGATCGCGACTTCTGGTATACGCGCGGAGTCGACTGGATTACCTGGCGATCGAAAGGATTGTCGTTTCTTGCAGTGAACGGGTTCTCGCCGGTTCCGACGATCAAGCCCGACACAGCCTGGGTTGAAGGCAGCCATTTCTACGTCTGGGAAAAGACGCGACAGCAGTCCGATACGACGTGGTTGATATCCGAGATCGCCGGCCCGAATCCGGACCAAGCAAAGTCTCGTTACATGCCGGTTTCTCCGTACGCCGCCCTTAGCGATGGAGACACCGTATCGCTCAAGTGGCGGCTCGGTATTTCACAATTGCGTGCGACCACGTGGCCCGAGAGTCAGCTTCGCGCCTTTGCCGGATATCGCACGGTTTCGAAGACGGGCAACGACGTAACGGTCTCGCTGGGCGTTCCAAGCGTGTCGTTCGGCACGAGCTATTTCCCTTACTCGACACTCGCGGAAAACTTCGACTACTACCGGACGCCCGGGCTCAACTCCGAAGCGTTCTGGCCGACGTCCCCGACGATGTGGAAGGACTGGCGCGAGTATGAGCCGAGGATGCGGACGGATCTGCACATCGTCCGTTCGATGGGTTTCGAGAACCTGCGGCTGCACCATCTCGAGCTGCTACGCATGCTCCCGTCCGCTGACGCCTTTGCGTTTCTTGATTTCGTCACGGGCACTGCGCGCGAGCTTGGGCTTCATGTGCTGATCGATTCGGAAGGACCGGCCGAGTGGATTACCGGAGTTCTGTCGCGCTACCGAGACATCGTGACGCGAGTAGAGCTGGAGAACGAGGTGTTGATCGGCGGCATCACCCCAAAAGATCCGTCGAGATGGACCGATCTGTACAATGCGGCGAAAGCGGCGGATCCGAATGCGCAGGTGTTCTTCACCGCTGCCGGCAACAACGCGATGTTCGCGCGGCTACTCGATCTCGGCGTGCCATTCGACCGAGTGGGACTACACGCATACAA
>JBDUEH010000515.1:0-2405 GCA_040002555.1 Gemmatimonadales bacterium
CGGCTCTTGCGGGACGCCCTGGCAGTCGAAATTGACGGCGAGGTGCAGGACCTTGTCACGCCCCTCAGAAAGGGCGGCGCGTTCCGCGTTCTGACGTCAAAAGATCCCCAGGCGCTCGTAGTTCTCAGGCACTCCGGCGCTCACATTCTTGCTACTGCCGTTCGCCGCCTTCGCCCCGACGCAAAAATCGGCTTCGGGCCGGCAATCGACGACGGTTTTTACTACGACTTTGAGGTCGAAGAGCCCTTTACTCCCGAGGATCTCGAGAAGTTCGAATTGGAGATGCGCAAGGTCATCGCCGAGAAGTATCCTTTTGTGCGTGCGGAGGTTGGGCAGCCCGAGGCGAGGCAGAAATTCGCCGACGATCCGCTCAAACTCGAGCGGCTGTCGGAGTTCAGCGACGACGAAATCATCTCTACTTATACGGATGGGCCGTTCATCGACCTGTGCCGCGGGCCGCACATTCCAGATACTTCATACTTAAAACATTTCAAGCTTCTCCACACCGCGGGCGCATATTGGCGCGGTGACGAAAAGCGGCAGATGCTCCAGCGCATCTACGCGACCGCGTTCTTCAACAAGGAAGATCTCGAGGAGCATCTCCACCGTCTCGAAGAAGCCAAGCGGCGCGACCACCGGCTGCTCGGCCACCAACTCGATCTGTATTCGACCGATCAGCGGGTTGGTCCGGGCCTGATCCTCTGGCATCCGCGCGGGGCGACCATTCGAAACGAAATCGAGGTCTACGAGCGCGACCTCATTCTTCGTCACGGATACGAGCTTGTGTATACACCGCACATCGTCAGCGAGCGGTTGTTCCAGGTGTCTGGACATCTCGAGAATTTCAAGGAGAACATGTTCGGCGCGATGGACGTCGAGGGTGCGTCGTATCGTCCAAAGCCGATGAACTGTCCTGGACACATCTGCATCTACCAGTCGCACTCACGGTCGTACCGTGACCTTCCAATTCGTTACGCGGAGTTCGGCACCGTCTATCGGTACGAGCGAAGTGGAGTGCTGCACGGCATGTTGCGCGTCCGCGGATTTACACAGGATGACGCGCACGTGTTCTGCACGCCCGATCAGGTGCCGTCGGAAATCGCACGTCTGCTCGATCTCGTCGATGAGATGCTCAAGACGTTCGGCTATCCGTATACGATCGAACTTTCAACGATGCCGGCGGAGAAGGCGCTTGGCTCAGTCGAGACGTGGAAGAAGGCCGAAGAACTGCTCTCGAACGTGATGAAACAGCGCGGGCAGGAGTTCACGATCGACGAAGGCGGTGGCGCGTTCTACGGGCCGAAGCTCGACTTCAAGCTCATCGATGCGATCGGCAGAAAGTGGCAAGGTCCAACGGTGCAGCTCGACTTCAATCTTCCGGAGAGATTCGAAATCGAGTACACAGGCGCGGACAACGCTGCTCACCGTCCGGTGATGCTGCATCGCGTTCTCGTTGGATCGATGGAGCGATTTGTCGGCGGTCTGATCGAGCATTACGCTGGCGCATTCCCTGTTTGGCTCGCGCCTGAACAGGTGCGGGTAATTCCGATTGCGACAGATTTTGCGGATGCGGCGAAGTCAGTTGTGGATCGATTGAAGGCTGCCGGCGCTCGCGCTCATCTCGACGACCGCTCAGAAACTCTGAACTATCGCATTCGCGAAGCGGAGATTCTCAAGATTCCGTATATGGCTATTGTCGGAAAACGTGAGGCCGAAAGCGATTCGATCGCTTTGAGAATTCGTGGTGCGGGGAAGAAGCAGGACGTGATGACCGTCGCCGATTTCACTGCGATGGTGACGGAGCGAATCGAGCTTAGGTCACTGGAGTTGTCCACGGAAACGGCACCGGCGGCTAACAGCGATTAACAGCGATAGTGGGATGGTAACGGCGGATAGTGGGATGACTACGTAACGACGGTAGGAATTTGGGGAACCGCTTCCGAGTCCGGGCTCCGTCGTTCCCCCTAATCAGTTGCTGTTCCGTAGTCATCCCATTATCCGCCGCTACCATCCCCTTATCGCTGTTAATTGCAGTTTGTTGGGTTTCAGCTTTTCCGGGAATTAGCCACCGGGATTAACTTTCAGTTTCGCCATAACCCCTGAAACTGAAAAATGCCCGACCTTAATCGCACCCCAGTAATCGTTTCCGCCGCGAGAACGCCCGTCGGTAAGTTCCTCGGCGGGCTTTCCACGCTGTCCGGCCCCGAGCTCGGCGCAATCGCCATCCGCGAAGCGGTCAAACGCTCCGGAATCTCGGCTGACGCAATCGAAGAAGTCATCATGGGCCAGGTGCTCCAAGGTGGTTCAGGGCAGGCCCCGGCTAGACAAGCCCTTCTCAAATCAGGACTTCCGGCAACGATCTCCGCGATGACCATCAACAAGGTCTGCGGGTCCGGCCTCAAGGC
>JBDUEH010000516.1:0-2400 GCA_040002555.1 Gemmatimonadales bacterium
AGTCAGACAGCTCCTGCCCCCCTCAGTCGAAAATGTCGGCGCGCTCAATCGCCGTCTGATCGTTCCGGCCGGGCACATGGTTGATTCGCCACGGTTCAAGTGGCGCGGAATGCAGCTCGACGTTGCACGTCATTTTCTCCCGCCGCGTGATGTCAAGCGATTTATCGACCTGGTCTCGCTGTACAAGATCAATCGCGTTCACCTCCATCTGGCGGACGATCAGGGCTGGCGTATCGAGATCAAGTCAAGACCGGCTCTCGCTGCGGTCGGAGGCCTGACTCAGGTGGGTGGTGCCGCCGGCGGGTTCTTCACTCAGGATGATTACCGCGACATCGTCCAGTACGCAGCAAGCAGATTCATCACGATCGTTCCCGAAATCGACATGCCGGCTCACTTCAACGCTGCTATGGTGTCGTACCCTGAAATGACGTGCGATCACGTCGCGCCTCCGGTGTACACGAGCGTTGGAGCTCCGCGAACTGCCGTCATGTGCGTCGATAGCGCGAACATCTATCCGATCATCGACGACATCGTGCGAGAGATTTCCGCAATTACGCCCGGCCCATGGTATCACATCGGCGGCGACGAAGTCCCAAAACTTACGCGGACTCAATACGTCACGTTCATCGAGCGAATGCAGTCGATCGTCAACTCGCACGGCAAGCAGATGATCGGTTGGGCCGACATCGCACCCGCGAATCTTTCGACGACGACAATCGCGCAGCACTGGTCAACTGATTCCGTTCAGCTACACGCCGCGCGCGGCGGAAAAGTCATCATGTCGCCAGGCCCGCATGCCTACCTCGACATGAAGTACGACAGCACCACAATCCTCGGCCTCAAGTGGGCGGGTTATATCACGCCACAAACGGTCTACGACTGGGATCCTGGCACCTACAGAGCAGGAGTTCCCGAGAGCGCAGTGCTCGGCGTCGAAGCGCCGTTCTGGTCGGAGACCGCCGTACGAGCGGAAGATTTCGAGTTCCTGATCTTTCCGCGAGTGATAGCCATGGCAGAGGTGGGATGGACGCCGCAAAATCTCAGAGCGTGGAGCAACTTTGGGCCGCGACTCGAGTTCGGACGACTAAGGCTGAAAGCTTTAGGGGTTAACGCCGGAAACTGAAGCGATTCGGGGGCGTAGTGACGTTACACGCCTGCCTCCGCATTCACCCGGATCAATCATGACCGCCGCAGTCGACCGGAAAGACTCGTTCCGCACTCCAAAGCTGTGGTGGATCACGGCGCTCCTTGCCATCGCAATCGCATTGTACGGTTGGCGCTACGCCGTACTTGGAGAACGAGCTTACGTTCCCAATCTTGCAGATTCGTTCAAGGCTCGACCGTGGGGGATTTTTACCCACACGGTGTTCGGTCCGTTCGCCTTGCTCACCGGTATCTTTCAGTTTCTGCCGGCAATGCGAAAACCTGGACGTTGGCGTATGCACCGCATCACCGGCCGCGTTTATGTCGTCTCGGCGATCGTGCTCGCTACCGCCGGGTTGTACATGTCGTTCTATTCGTTGGGCGGAGTGGTGACTCACGTTGGATTCGGATTCCTTGCGCTCTTCACTCTGGCGACGACCGTCCAGGGGTACCTGCTCATTCGACGTCGGAAAATCACGGCGCACCGTCAATGGATGCTTCGTAGTTACAGCCTGATCTTCGGCGCCGTTACGCTTCGCATCTGGCTGCCGTTACTGATCGCGGCGTTTCACGGTGAGTTCACTCCTGCCTATCAAATCGTTTCGTGGGTCAGCTGGGTGCCCAACCTCCTGATCGCCGAGCTCATGATCAGGCGCGGGTGGGCGCCCTCGTTCAAGCTTGGTGGCGACTCGAACCCGGTGATCATCTCCTAGCACGTTTCATCACGCTACACCAACGTCTGGTGCTTTCCGATAGCGCGACACGCGACCACCCCCCAATTTTGGTTGCGGCATCGAAGGCGATACACCACCCTCACCCAACAAGAATGCGTTCTCCAATCGTACGCACAGTTGCTCTCGTCCTTACGCTGGGCTTCGTCCAGACGGCCTCGGCCCAGACCAAGCTCCTGCGCTTCCCCGCCATTCACGGCGATCGCGTCAGCTTCACGTATGGCGGCGACCTGTGGACTGCTCCAATCACGGGAGGCACTGCGACCAGGCTCACTACCCACCCGGGCCTCGAGATGTTCGCGAAGTTCTCGCCGGACGGAAAGTGGATCGCCTTCACTGGACAATACGACGGTGACGAGCAGGTCTATGTAGTCCCAGCAACCGGCGGAGCGCCAAAGCAGCTCACGTACTATCCGTCTGGCGGCCAGCGCGCCGAACGCTGGGGCTACGACAACCAGGTGTACGGTTGGACTAACGATGGCTCGCGCATTCTCTTCCGGAGCCAGCGCGGCACGTGGAGTCTCGC
>JBDUEH010000517.1:0-2387 GCA_040002555.1 Gemmatimonadales bacterium
AAATCGCATTAGAGCAGAACGATCCGAAAAAGGGCGTTGACTGGCTCGAGCGCTCTGTTGCTGTGGATCCGCGAAGCTCGGTTGCCTACGACTGGCTCGGCCGCGCGTACGGGCAACAAGCTCAGCATGCGAGCAAGTTCAAGCTTCCATCCCTCGCTGGAAAGACCAGGGGCGCGTGGGAAAGAGCAATCGCTCTCGACCCGAACAACCTCGATGCGCGCCAGGACATGATTCTCTACTACTTGCAGGCGCCCGGATTCCTCGGCGGAGGTAAGGAGAAGGCGCGTGCGATGGCCAATGAAGTTGCAAAAAGAAATGCGTACCGCGGCGCGATCTCGTGGATTCGCATCTGTAGCGACGCGAAGGATCAGCCGTGCGTCGAGAAGCAGCTCAACCTGCTCGTAACGAGCTATCCAGATAGCTCAGCGAGCTACTCGTCGCTTGCTTCGTTTTACACGTCCAACAAGCAGTACGACAAGGCGTTCGGCGTGCTCGATGAGCGGTTGAAATCCAAACCCTCAGATGCGTCCGCGCTGTATGCGTACGGTCGAACTTCCTCGATTTCCGGGCTGAATCTCGATCGTGGTGAACAATCGTTGAAGTTGTACATCAATGCACCGGTCCCGACGGGTCCCTCGGCTGCGCACGCGCATTTCCGCCTCGGACTAATTCAGGAGAAGCGAGGCGACAAGGTGGCTGCGATGCGGGAATATCAGACTGCGCTTCGAATCGACCCTCAGAATTCTGAAGCGAAGAAAGCGCTTCAGGCACTCGGCGGCTAACCCAAGCGGCCAGCCGCGGCGTTTACTTTCCGGCGGAGAAAATCTGGAGGGCGGAGATGTGGCTCCAGTGCACCATTATTTCGTTGCCGTCAACGACAGTGATGCGCCGAACTTCATCGGGTCGCTCGTTCATTAATGCGACGAGCTCCGCGACCGGCCCCGCGCCGATCTGCATAGTGTGTCCGCCGGCGAGGTAGAGCTTCGCGCCGGTTATTTGTCTAGCCATCGTACCGCTCCATCAATGTGACACGCTCGCGCTGAGCGCGAGCTATTCAGTCTGGTTATTTGGGATCGAGCTTTCGACCTGTATCGAGATGGTCGAAGTTCAGCAGCGTATTGAACACAAGGAAGTAACTCCCGATGGTCGAGCCGCGGTAGACAGGGTTATTCCCGAACAGCACGACGTGTCCCTTGCCCGACGGCACATCTACGACAACCGGACGTTGAGCGACGTCGTTTCCGTCAAGTAATCCTGATACGAGCAGGGCACGCTGGTCGCTGAAGCGAAGCACGACGCGTGGACGATATGCCGGGGTAATTACGCTGAGGGGATTTCGCATCTGCTCGTCGGTGACGGCGGCGGCCTGCCACGGCTGCACCGGCTTTGGTTTTGGCGCTTCGTTGCGGGCGTCCAGAACTGCACGACCCTGCGGCACGTCTACGTCGTCTGCTGAGCCTCTGCCGGTCGGCCTTGCCGAAGTTGTGTCGCCGCGGCCGCGTGTGCCGAGGACGTTGGTGATGGAGAAACTCTGTCCCCCGTCACTGTAGACTGCGAGGCTGTCCGGCATGCCGTAGACGATTGGACTTGTTTCGTCCACGATCTTCGTGCGAAGCAGCGTACCGACGACGTGATTGCGTCCGGCCTGATTCATCGAGACTCCACTAGCGAGTCCCATTGTGATCGCGAAGTCGGCAGCGTTCTCGACGCCGACTAGAACGCCGCCGTTGGCGATAAACGACGCGAGCTTGTTCACGCCTTCGAAACCCATCCCGGGACGAATGTCGTCGGTCTGCGCATAAGTCCCGATGTTCGGCGTCAGCGGTGTGTTCTTCCACGGCATTGCGTTTCGCCACATCGGAAGTCCGTTGACGATCGTCTGCGCCGATCCTCCCGTTGGCGGGAAGAGAATCACGTCGTACTTTGCGTTGAGATTCGGAATCTTCGCTATGTCCTGTGTGCTGATATAGTCGAACGGGATTTTCAGGACGTCAAAGCCCAGTCTCCACCAACCTTCGGTTTGAGTGCTCGTCCACGTGTGCATGATCGCAACGCGAGCTGCGCGAGCAGGATGCGTCTTGACTGTTGGTGAAGCAGAAATTCCGTACGCCTGGACGCCAAGCTCAGTCGTTGCCGCATTCAGAGTCGATGCCGGTACCCCTCGAATGATGAAAGAGCCGCGACCGAATTTGTGTCCGTCGCTCGTGAACGGCTCTTCGGCGATCTGCATGTCGGCCTTCGGCAACTTGTAACGCAAGGTCGCGAGCGCGTTATCGGCGTTGTGGTTGATCGCGAAGACGGATCCTGATCCCGACACACCTCCCGGCGATTTGATCTCGCCGGTGACGAAGGTCATTGGTGCGTCGAGAACTTTCGGATCGACAACC
>JBDUEH010000518.1:0-2387 GCA_040002555.1 Gemmatimonadales bacterium
GGAATGACTCGCGAAGATTACGAGAGCGCCTTCGCGGAGTACCTCGGCATCACTAACACGATTTGGCTTGGGCTGGGCAGTGTGGGCGACGACACTCACGGACACATCGACGACATTGCACGCTTTGCGTCGCCTGGCGTAGTACTGCTCGCGTACGAGGAGAATCCCGACGATGCCAATCACGCATCATCGGTGGACAATCTCGCACGACTCCAAGCCGCATCGAAACTGAGCCCGCTTCGGATTGTGAAGCTTCCGTATCCACGTGATGTGATAATGGACGGCCAGCGGCTTCCGGCGAGCTATGCGAATTTCTATATCGCGAATGGCATCGTGATCGTACCGACCTTCAACGATCCTAAAGACAGGGTTGCCCTCGAGATCATTGCGCGCGAATTCCCCGACCGCGAAGTCGTCGGAATTCATTCGCTCGATCTCGTCTGGGGCCTTGGAACGCTTCACTGCCTTAGCCAGCAGCAACCACAGAAACCCGTAGTCCCCGTGTTGCCGCCCGGAGCATGATGGTCCCTGTCGTCCGATTCGGGTGACGGCTCAAGAAGTTCCGGAAGGTGCGATTACTTCCGGTTCGCCCGGCGGTTTGTACACCGTCGTGTACGATGGAAACTGCAATATCTGCAGGAAGTTCGTCGCTGTCCTGATAAACTGGGACCGGAAAGGCGAACTCGAGATCCTCCCCTCGCAGAATCTGGCGCTCGCAGCGCGCTATCCGTGGATCCCCGCGAAGGCATACCTGGAGTCAGTGCAGTTCATCGAAAATCACAACGGCGCTACGTGGCAAGGTGCCGCTGCCCTCGAGCACATCATCGATGTTTTGCCGAAAGGTCGCTTCATCACGTGGATATTTTCGATCCCTTTCGTCAGACCGGTAGCCGAAAAATTCTATCGATGGTTCGCGAAGAGACGATACCACCTCGGGTGTGGTGAGCACTGCCAGCTGGATCAGCCAAACCTCGATTCCCGAGGGCCATCAGCCGGGGATCAGTGACGCGACCGCCCGGCCCCTCGTCCAATGCACGGGTGGAGGCTTCACCCCCCGAGCCCCCGGAGAATTGGAATTGAGAAAGTTTGTCGTAGCATCGAGTTTCTGCCTGCTGGCGGGCTGCAGCGGTGGCGGGGACTCATATACGATTGGAGCCGCCGGACCCTGGAAAGAGGGTTACGGAGTTATGAGTCGTCGCGGGTCGATCTCGCCGTCGATGAAATCAATCACGCCGGCGGCATTAACGGCTCCGTGCTGAAAGTCCTCGCCCGCGACGACGAGGCCAGCGGATCGCGCGCGGCCGAGATCGCGCAGGAGTTCGTTGCGAATCCGGAAGTGATGGCGGTCGTCGGTCACGTGAATTCGGGGGCGATGCTCGCCGCCGCAAAGATCTACGATGGTCAGCTGACAGCGGTCGCGACTACAGCATCGTCGCCCGATCTCACAGGCGCATCGAAATGGAATTTCCGCGTCATCTCAAGCGATTCGCTCAACGGAGTCATTCTCGCGCGATTCGCGTCGCGCATCGCCGGCAACTCGGCGGGCGAAATACGCGACCAGGCCCGACGCTTTCGCAGCGTTGGCGTACGATGCAACACGATTGCTCGCAGACGCCCTCTTGAAGAAAGGCAAGGATCGTCGCGGTATTCGCAATTACCTCGCACAACGGCGGCGGAGATCAACGGTTTCGTTGTCTCCGTGAGTAGAATTGCGGAGCAGACGAACCTCCTCGCTCTCAACGCGTCGATCGAGGCTGAGCGTGCCGGCTCGGCCGGACGCGGATTCGCCGTCGTAGCGGCAGAAGTTGGGAAGCTGGCGGAGCAGACTCAGGCCGCCGCCGAGGACGTTGTTCGGCTCACCGAGGCAGTCACAACTCGAGTGACGACGACATCGCGCGCGATGGAGAACAGGGCGTCGTACGTGAGCGAGATCGAGCGCGTCGGTCGCGACTTGAATGGCGCACTCGCGACCATCGTTGCTGCGGCCGAGCGCACGCGTCATGCGGCGGCGGGTGTCTCGAGTGCGGCAGAGGAGAACGTTCGCGCGGTCGAGGGAGCCATTCAGAACCTCGCGTTCGTCGCGAAGACAGCCGAGGTCCATGCTGCTGCGGCGCTCCAGGTCAGTGCGTCCACAGAGGAGCAGACCGCTGCATGCGAGCAGATGACGTCGGCGTCGACATTGCTGCTGACGGGGAGTCGGCAGCTAAAAGCCTGGTCGGAGAGCTCAGAACTCAGGCTGCTTAATCAAAGCTTAAAGCGTAAAGCATACAGCTAACGCTAATCGCTATTGGCTTCTGGCATTAGCGATAGGCTATAAGCTTTAGCCACGATGGAAAATCGGTTAACGACATAGGAAACGGGCGCCCGAATCTTTCGGCGCCCGTCTT
>JBDUEH010000519.1:0-2384 GCA_040002555.1 Gemmatimonadales bacterium
GCCATGCCCGCATGCCACGGCGCGCCGCAGGTCATCTCCGGAGTATGATCGGGAATTACCACTCCGTCGTAGCCGACCTCGCGCAGCGATTGCACCACTCTGATCATGTCGAGGTCGCCCTCATCCACGAACACTTCCTGATAGAATGGAACTTTTCCGCGCACGTTCCTGAAATGCACGTAGGCGATTTTTCCCTGACGGCCGTAGTGACGAATAGCTTCATACACGTCGCCGGTCCTCATCTCCTGAAGTGAGCCCAGGCAGAACTCGAGTGCGTTCGACGCGCTCGGGACTGTGTCGATCACGCGTTGGTACTTGTCGGGTTCGTTGACGAGACGGGCGGCGCGTCGCAGTGAATCCGCTGGTGGATCGTCAGGATGAAGCGCCAGCTTTACGCCGCTTTCCTCCGCAACTGGAAGGATCTGAGAAAGAAACCATTCATGACGCTGCCATAGCTCGTCCGGGCCTACCGGTGGAACATTTCCTCCTGGAGCGTCGGGATCGTAAACCATGTTCCAGACCATTCCGTTCGGCATCGGGAGCTGCGGATCTATCTTCGACTCGTCGTACCGGATTGCCATGGCGCCCCCCCGGCCGAACGGGCCCTTGGTCCACCCCCAAACGCCTGCAATGCTGAAGTTGTATCCCATGATCGGGATGCCCGCGCGACCCACCATCTGAATCGTGCGCTTGATGTTCTCCATCTGCTCGGCCTTCTTCGGCCCGTCGAGCAGGATGTCGTACCAGTGTGCCGGGTCGAAATTCTCGATTGCTTCCCACTTTAATCCGTTCGACTCGATGCTCTTCTTTATTGCCGCGATGTCCTCGTATGCCCACGGGCGATTCTGGTTGTCAGTGATTCCCCATCCCATGTTCGGCTCGCCGCTCGATAGCGTCGGGTTGGCGCCCTTGAAGTAGTCAACAAGGTGCACTACGAGGTGACTGACACCCGCCTGCTTCGCGAATTTGAAATTGTCCTCCGTTAGGAGGCTTCGATATAAACCAAGACCGAGGTTCATCTATTTGTCTGTAGTGCGTGAATGGTCATTTGTGGGATCAAACTCCGGTGTAGATGCTGAAACCGCCATCTACCGGAATGACTGCGCCGGTGACGAATGATGCCGCATCGCTGCATAACCACTGAATCGCTCCGTTGAGTTCATCAGGTCTTCCGAATCGCTTCATCGGTGTCTGAGCAAGAACTTTCTTTGAGCGTTCCGTATAGGTGCCGTCGGGATTGACGAGCACGCTCTTGTTCTGCGTCGTGACGAAGAATCCTGGGGCGACCGCGTTGACGCGAATGCCATCGCCGTATCGTTGCGCGAGATCCATCGCCATCCATCGAGTGAAGTTGTCAACTCCGGCTTTGGCGATGGAGTATCCGGGAACTCCGGTCATCGCACGCAACGCAGCCATCGATGAGATGTTGATGATGACGCCGCGCTTCTGAGTCGCCATCACCTCGCCGAGGACGAGCGAGGGTTTGACCGTCCCATGAAGGTTGAGATCCAGAACTTCATCGAACGATGCATAAGGCACTTCGAACACCGGCTTTGTATCAGTTCTGGATCCGGGTACGCTGCCGCCAGCCGCATTTATCAGGATGTCGATACTGCCCCATGCGCCAAGAACTTCATCTCTCGCCGCACGAAGCTGTGTCTCGTTGAGAACATCCGCGATGAGAGCCATTGCCTCACCACCCGACGTCTTGATTTCATCGGCCATTGCGACCGCGTGCTCACGATTGCGACCGAGGATGGCGACTCGAGCTCCTGCGCTCGCAAGTCCTTCGGCGATGCTGCCGCCAAGTACCCCATATCCGCCGGTAACGATGGCGACCTTACCCTTGAGGTCGAATGAGATGGTCACTTGAAATCCGTCTCGAGGAGGACCAAACGCCGGTCACCCTTGAACGACACGCTGATTGTCTTGTCCGCTCGCGTGAGCGGCGTCTTCACGGTGGAAAATGACTTCCCCGGAACCATCACCGGCGATGAAACTCCGTTCACTGTGATTTCTATTTGCAGGGACTGGGGCATCGGGTTCGAGATAGTCGTTGACATCGACGTTCGGGATGACGGCACTCTGATCCAGAAGCGCCCCTCGCCAACCGTGCTCTTCTTGTCGATCAGTTCCACCGCGCCGCCGGAACTGAACGTATATGGCCCGAAAGCCCGCCTTCCGCGAGGCACGTACTGAATCGCCGGCTTCGTATTCCATCCGCTCGTGCCACCTGCGAATGTGTAGCCGACGCTGTCCACTGTGACCGGATAGGTTGACGCGAGATCGGCTGGAACGACAGGAACCGTGTTGAGAATCAGTCCGCTGTAGATGCCGGTGAGCAGACCGCGCTCTGATGCGTAATCGCCCCAGACAATTTTCGA
>JBDUEH010000520.1:0-2384 GCA_040002555.1 Gemmatimonadales bacterium
CGTCGGTGAGATTCATGATCTGCTGTACTTGCCAGCCGCGAAGGCGAATCGTGCGGCGAAGCAAGTCTTCAAAAAGGAACGTGCGAAAGTTTCCGACGTGCGCGGGGTTGTAGACCGTGGGGCCGCACGTATACATCCGCACCGTTGTTCCATCGGCTGGCGCGAACGGGTCAACGCTCCGCGTCATCGTATTGTAGAGATGGAAATCGGACATACGGTGCAAGCTAGCGGAATTTGTCCTTGTTCGCCGCTGAACTGATGAGTCCTTATCTATGCTCTTCTCGTTCAACCTGCCTGGCGCTCGTCAATGCATGCGCTCGGCGACAAACCGGACATTCCCTGCGGGAAGAGGAAAAACCGGATCGAGCCGATGGTCATCTCCGCCGTCGGTACTGAACGTGCGAACTATCGCGCCCTCATCCAGAGCCACGACGCGCGTTACGCAACGAACTACTGAATGCGTTTGTCGCGAAGCAATCAACACCGATCCTCCAGAGCCAGCGTGTCGTGAGAGCGCGTCCAGGACCTGGGTCGAATACGCCTGATTTTCATTGGGCGGAGATGTGTCGACCAGAATTGCCTGAGGATCGAATGACAGTGCCTCTGCGATCGAAAGCGCCCCTACGTCTTCGCTCGAGAGCGCGGCAACATGCAGGTTGATTTTCTCCGAAAGTCCGACTTCAGAAATAGCGGCCTCTACCGCACGACTGCGATTGCGGGATGTCGATTCACGTGCGCACCTGTACTCGACCACATCTCGCACAGTGAGAAACGGGTAATAGACCGGGACTGCGGGAACATACGCGACACCGGGCACGCTTCCGCCGCCCGGGAATAAGTGTCCAAACCACTCAACGGCACCAGTGTCGCGTCGCAGCAATCCGGCAATGCATTGAAGAAGCGTTGTCTTCCCTGCCGCTTCGGGCCCAATGAGACCCACCACATCACCCGCGCGAATGTCGAGATCGATTCCGTTGAGCGCGAGCGATCCACCGTTTCGCCTGGCGAGCCCACGAGAAAACACGCGCGTCAACCCGCGAACGCGAAGAATGGTTTCAGGTGATGACGTCGCGCGAGAAAGCGGTGACGTAAGCATGCGTTGAGCATACCAGCGTCGGATCAACCGATTGCATCAAAAGAAAACGCCGCTCATCGAAACCGAGCGGGGTTAGTTCAAGACCCGCTACTGCTTATAGATCGCCTACAGCTACCGCTCAAAGCTCATCGCCTCTGGGAGTCACGCGGTTTTCACGACGACCGGCGGAGCAATCGCGTCGACGCTTTGCCTCGCGCGAAGGATGTCGGGACCAGGCAGGTTCGGCACGAGCACACCTCCGTCCGGCGCCGGCACCCGCAAGACAAATATTCGGTCGCGAGTACTCTTTCTGAATCCTCTTCCTTCGTAGATGCGATTGATGAGGATGCGGCGCACGATGACCATCACCGAGGCCAGCATCGGGAGAGCGATTACCAGTCCGAGCGGACCGAGAATCTTTCCGATTACGAGTACCGACATGATCGTGAGCACAGGCGGCAGCTCGATCTTGTGCGACATCACCAGCGGCGCGACGAGATTGCCCTCGATGAGGTGGACGATTACGCCGAGCCCCATCACCATCAGCGCGCGCGTTCCGCCACCGGGGCCGCTGAGTACGAACAACGCGGGCAGCGTGGTCGAAAGTAGCGTTCCGAAGAATGGAATGATCGCGACCGCACCCGTGAAGATTCCAAACGTCAGCCAATACGGAACGTCCAGCAGATACAATCCGAATGCAGTCAAAGCAGCGAGCACACTCATCGTCGTGAGCTGCGCGACGATGTAGGCTCTCAGCGCGTCAGCAAGGTCGCGCAACACGTCGCGAATGAGGTCCCGATGAACCGGCGGGAACAACGCGATCAGCCACTCGCGATACACTCCCGGCTGGAGCGCGAGGTAGATGCTCATTACAAATACCGCGAACGACTCGATCAGCATGTTCACGGCAGTGAACACCTTTGGAACTACGTCACCGGCTCCGGTCGAAACGCGGTCGTACACTGCGCGGATGAACTGGTGCTGGCCGGGGGTCCAGAAATCACCCATCGCAGGAAAACGGGCGACGAAATGATCGATTCCCAGCTCCCAGGTTTCAATCGTCTTCGGCAGAGTCACGATGAGCGCGCGTGTCTGCTCGATTACCGGAGGAACCAGAATCGCAAACAGTCCGAGGACCCCGACGACAGTTCCGATGACCGCTAAAAAGAAGGCGAGGCGCGGCGGCATCTTTGCTTTCTCGACGAGCGCGTCGCGCACGGCCCCGAGAAACAACGAAATGATGATGGCCAGGAAGAGAAGCAGAAAAACACTGGCCGTTGCCCCCACCAGCCAGAGGCCGAGGATGGTG
>JBDUEH010000521.1:0-2360 GCA_040002555.1 Gemmatimonadales bacterium
TGGGGAACTGCTGGCGTTGACATCGACAACCTCGAGCTCCGCAACTCCGCGAACGGACGCATTTTCGTCAACGGATTGCTGCCAAAAGCCGGCAGCGCCAATCTCGAAGTGGCCGTAGACAATTTCGAAGTCGCTGATCTGATCGCTCTCGCGCAGAGCGATGTCCCCGCTCGCGGTCTGGTTTCGTTCGACCTGAAGGCCGTCGGCACCGCCGCAGATCCAACGTTCGCCGGCTCCTTTGGAACACAGCGCTTCTACTACAACCAGACGCTCGTCCCGGAAGTCCACGGCGTTCTCAGCTACGCGAACCAGACGCTGACCGGCCGCGCGGATGCGATGGCGGAAGGCCAGAGGTCGTTCCTGTTTGCACAGGGAACAATCCCGATCAACCTCGCGTTCACTGGAGTGACAGGACCGCGACTCCCGAAGGACCGGCAGATCGAGCTCGCCATCCGCGCGGACAGCCTGCCGCTGAACCTGATCCCGCAGTTCACGAACAGCCTCGTTACCGATCTGAAGGGCAAGGCGATCGCTGATTTTAAGGTCGCCGGTACACTTGCTCGCCCGGAGATAACTGGAAGCTTCAAGCTGGACGGCGCTCAGGCACACGTCGTTCCGGTTGGCATCACGCTCACCAGAATCGGCGGATCGATTCGAATGCTGCGTGACACAGTGATCATCGACTCACTGGTAGCATACAGTGGCGGACGGATGGCGTTGAGCGGCGGACTCGGCATCGGTTCGCTGCGCGAGCCATCGTTCGACCTCAAGCTGTTCGCGAACAACACGACCCTCCTGAACGACAAAGACGGCAAGCTGAGTGCAAACATCAACCTCGCTGTCACCGGTCCATTCAAGGACGCGCATGTCGGCGGAGATCTGCGTATTCTGGACGGCGTCCTGTTCGTACCGAAGTCCGAAGGAAAGAAGATTATCGGATCGAACGACCCTGCGTTGTTCAGTGTGCTCGATACGGCAGTGCTGGCGAACAGGGAGATTTTCCCCACGCAGTCACCATTGCTTGCCAACCTGCGCATGGACGTGAACCTGCAGGTCGATCGCGATGTGTTCGTCCGGTCGCCGGACTTCAACATCGAGCTCTACAGCGACGGCAACCTGGCGATTCACGTCAATCGTGCCAAGCAATCATTAGTGCTCGACGGGGTGTTACTCAGCGAGCGTGGCGTGTACAGTTTCCTGTCGAAGCGATTCGACATCAAGCGCGGCTCGGCGACGTTCATCAATTCCGACGAGATCAATCCGACCCTTCAGGTGACGGGCGGCTACGAAGTGCGCCTGCCTTCACGCGAAGCGATCAACATCCAGATCCTCATCGGTGGCACGATGCGCAATCCGCAGATCTCTCTTGTCAGCGATGCACAGCCGCCGATCACGCAGAGCGATCTGTTGAGTTACCTGGCCTTCGGACGGTCATCCGGGTCGCTGCTCCAGCTGGAAGGCGCAGGGCTTGGCGGGAACAACAACCTGGTCGGCGCCGGTGCCGCGTTGGCGAGCAAACAGCTCGCGGCTGTCGCGCTTGGTGTGTTTACCGATCAGGTATCTGGAGAAGCAGCGCGCGCTCTTGGCGCCGACGTGTTCAACATTGCGCCTGCTGACGTCGAGACCGACGTCGGGAATTTCCTGCGGGGCACCGAGATCGAGTATGGGAAGTACATCAAGTCCCATACGTTCCTATCGTTGACAGTGCGACCTGACCCGTCGGCGCTTCAACGCCCCGGTATCCTCATTCAGCACAGGTTCGGCGGGCTTAAGGGCTACAGCCTCGAGACGAGCCTCCAGCCGCGGTATCTCCTCACCGAGCCGTCGCTCAGCCTACTGACGCCGTCGACGACGAGCGTGCTCAGCCTGTTCCTTATTCGCAGCTGGAGGTACTAGAAGCAGATTGGTCGGCCTTGATGCACTTCTGAGCCATTTTACTTTGTCAAACAGAGTACTTGACAACGCAGACCAAACCAGGATATTTGACAAGTCACGACCAAACGGACGCTGAAAATGCACACGGCTGAATCGGAGAAAGATGGACAGGCCGGAATTGTCTGGGGCCTCGCCCTTTTAGTTGCAGTGCTGGGAACGGCGATAATGTTCGATGCCTACCCCGGCATCAACTGGTTTATCTGGGTGCTTTGCGCAGGCGCGGGACTTCTGACTTTCATGCGCTCGCTCCTGCCGATGAAATCGCTGGTCATGTGGCTCGTGATCTTCTCTGTGGTAATCGCTGGCGGAGCAACTATCACCGCCGAACCAGTCCTGCATGCACTGATCTGCCTTTCCGTGATCGTCCTGCTCGCCCTCGCGATGCTGCTGTCGGTTGATACTCGTCTCGAGCGGTTGACCGCGCT
>JBDUEH010000522.1:0-2358 GCA_040002555.1 Gemmatimonadales bacterium
CTCCTGATCCAGAATCAGGCGTGTTGCCAGTTACACCAAGGGGCAGAACGGTTTGGAACTCTCGTATTATAACTAACCAATCCCGAGGTTCCAATTGGCGGCTTTCGGGTAGAACTTTGATTCCCGAACCGCCAATCGCCAACCCCCGGCCATGCCGCCTGATCTCTCATATAGTAGTCATCCTGGCCTGAAGGTCCTTTCACGGTCACGCTCCCTTCTCTTCGCATCGATCGGACTGATATCATTTGGGTTAAGTGCCTGCCGAGACGTAGGTCCAGCGTTCGGCCCAAGCATTCCTAAGGCCAGAGCTAACGCCGAGGGTCTCTTCGGCGGAATTGCCCAACGGTTCACTAACGTCCAGCGCAATCCCAAGTTCGCGCTCGCCCGCGGCAAGCTCGGAAAGAACGCGCTTACTCCGTCGGCGATTTTCAACGACACGTCGGTTTGGACTGCGACTGGACCAGACGACACGCGATCTGTGACGGTCGAAGGCGGCTTTGCTAATAACCGATATCTTTTCGCGGCGAGACCCAACGCGTCTGCACCAGATGCCGCCGGCGACTCACGTCATCTGATGTCACTTCGCCGTCTCAACGACAACGAATTCGAGTGGATCACCAACGTGGACATTGCCGCAGGTCCGATCACAGCAAATGACTTCAGGAATGTCGTGTCTGCGCTGATGAAATCAGCCGAAGGCCGAACCCCCGCGGCGGTCCGCGCCGACTACCGCGCCGGCTTCCCGCGTTCGACTGCCGCACTCGGACGACTGTTCTCGCTCGATTCACTGAAGCTCGTCCGCGACGTTGACTCCGCCACAACCATCACGCTTGGCATCAGGCTCAGACCCGATATGCTTCGCCCGACGATGCCGGCTTTCGCCGATTACCTCGCGAAGTATTCAACTGCATCGCGCTACCGCTCAGTCGTTACTGACAAGCGCGGGACTCGCTGGATCGAGCTGTGGGGGGCGGACAATTTCATGTGGCTCAAGCTTCGCAGCTACAATGGACATTTTGCGCCGCTTACCGGCGCCCCACGACAGATTCCGAAGGACCTTCAGCTCGAATCCGATTTCACGACGAAGATTCTTCTCTTTCACGTAGGATTCGAGAAGCTGATGAGCAACGTCACGCTGATCGAAGGCGAGCACGAGCGCGGATGGTTCCTGCGATTCACAAAAGAGCCCGATTGGCAGCTTCCGCCGACCGTCGGCTTCTTCATCAAGACGCCGTTGAAGAGACCATTCAAGGGCCAGGGTGCAATCTTCCGCCTGGCCATGCTCGACTCGCCCGGCGCGCAGACTATCATCGGGCGACGCACATCTGCAGCAGTCCAGGAGAGCGCGATATTGCGATTCCTTAACCGACTAAGCGGAACGGCGATGGGAGACTTCGTCGGGAAAGCTGAATCGGAGGAAAACCGGTTCAGCGCGGAGGCGTTCAATGCGATGCGCCTGGACGCGCGCGCGCTGCTTCAATAGCGCGAAGGTCATAGAAACAGAAAAGCCGCGAGAATCCGTTTGGATTCCGCGGCTGCTGCTTGACCCGCAGGGGTCTTGATCGTGCCACGCTCGCCGTCATTGGAACTCTACGTCCTACCGAACGGCGGCGGGCAGCCTATCAAGAAACCTTCTACACCCGCACTCGCAACAAGTTGCGAATTGAAATCATGGAGCTGAGGGGAATCGAACCCCTGACCTCTGCAGTGCGATTGCAGCGCTCTCCCAACTGAGCTACAGCCCCGCGCATTGTCCGCGACAAGCTGTAACTCGCCTCGTGGAAGAGGCATCAACCCGTCGCACCGGGCCCAAACATCGAAGCCCCGCAAGTGCTGGCGGGGCTCAGACTCCAAGCAAGATAGCAGAATTGCCGGAGTTGTCAAGAAAAATCTTGCTGTCTCACATCACATCAAGCGTCTAAGTACTTGCCTGGAAACACGATACGCAATTGTGACAACGACCCGCACGCCGCCGTTACGCCGGGCGGCAACGCCGCACCCGGGCCCCGATAGATCGACGAGCTGCCATACTCCGATGCCGATATATTCAGCCCATGTCGCTCACCGTGCGCTTCCTCGGCACCTCCGCATCGCGCCCAACAGTTGAGCGCAACGTCACGTCCATCGCAATCGTCCGCGAAGGCGAAACCCTGCTGTTTGACTGCGGCGAAGGCACCCAGCGGCAAATGATGCGGTTCGGTACGAGCTTCGCCCTCTCCGACATCTTCTTCACCCACATGCACGCCGACCACATGCTGGGCGTCATCGGACTGTTTCGCACGTTAGCACTTCAGGGCAGAACGGAAACGATGCGGCTTTTCGGTCCCGCTGGATGCGAACCGCTCTTGCGGCAGGCAA
>JBDUEH010000523.1:0-2357 GCA_040002555.1 Gemmatimonadales bacterium
ACGAAATAGAGATTTGCGCCGTCGCTTGACCACATCGGCCATTCGCTCTTCGCGCCACCTGAAGTGACCGGAGAATACGTGGGCGCGCCCTCAGAACCCGGATCAATGTTCTTCACGAGCCAGATCTCGCTCTCGTCGATGTGGCTGTGACCCTTGCGCCACCAGTCGCCCGAGGCGCGTCCGCGGGCAGTGATCGCAAGCGTGTGTCCGTCTGGCGAGGCCTGCGACCAGTACTCATTCACATAGCGATCTCCCGCGACTGCCATCGGAGTTCCGCCGTTCGCGTTCACGCGAAACACATCGTTCATTCCGGAGATGTCGCGGCTGGTTGATGAGAAGTAGAGATATTTCCCGTCGTTTGACCATCCGTCGAGGAGGTCGAGTCCATCGTCGAAGGTTATGCGCTGGAGATCGCCCGAAACGAGGGAGAGTACATAGAGGTCGCCATTCCCGGTCCGCGAAGACGTGAAGGCGAGCTTCGATCCGTCTGGTGAATAGAACGGTCGTCGCTCGGTGGCGGGATTAGATACGAGAAGCCGCGCGTCGCCGCCTGATGTTGGCACGGTCCACAGGTCGCCGCCGGAGGCGAAGACGATCTCGCGATGATCGGGCGAAAAGCTCGGCTCGGAGAACGATGGGCGTGGAGCTGAACCGTCCGTCGCCACTGCGACTGGGGGAATTGAGATAGCCGTCGTAAGAGCGACCAGGATTCGCAGGGTTGGCAGTGACATCGTTTCGTGGAATGGGGTAGCGGAGAGGAGCCAGAAACGTTACGGTCTCCACGTCATTCCGCCAGCACTCTCAACATCTCTTCCATGTATCTGCGCGAACGAGTTTTGCGGATCCGATTGCAGAAATTGGCTTTGGTTTTTGTTACAGCAGTCTTCTCGGCGTCCGTCACGGCTCGAAACGCCGATGCGCAGGGTTGGAGCGGTGGCGTAATCCATTTCGAAACGATTGTGGCGCCCTCATTAAAGAAAAATCTGCTGGGCGATTCAAACCGGCGGGCCGTTTCGATTTATGTGCCGCCTGGCTACGCGAAGAATCGCGGCAAGCGATATCCGGTGGTGTATCTGCTTCACGGATTTGCAGCGGATCATCGAGCGTTCATCGGTGGAGTTTACACCGGTATGGACATGCGCTTGTCGATGGACAGTCTCATCTCGGCGGGACTCATCAAGCCGATGATTGTGGTCACTCCGAACGCGCGAAATGCCTTCGATGGCAGTTTTTACGTGAATTCAGTAACGACAGGCAACTGGGAAGATTTTGTCGTCAAGGATCTCACCGCCTATGTAGACAGTCACTATCGGACTATCAGAAATCGAAACGGTCGAGGTCTGGCGGGACATTCGATGGGAGGATTCGGCGCGCTTCGCGTTGGTATGCGACATCCAGAGACGTTTTCCGCCATTTACGCACTGAGTCCATGCTGCCTCGACCAGTATCACCGAACCGGGAAGAACTTCGCCGCGAGTTGGAAGAAAGTCATTGGGCTCACAGAATTCTCCCAGGCAAAAGTGGCGGGCTTCTACGGCGACATCGATCTCGCGCTATCGGCTGTCTACGCACCCGATCCCCGAAGCAGCCCGTTTTTTGTCGATCTTCCGTTCAGACTCGAAGGTGATTCTCTCGTCACGGTCGATACGATAGCGCGTCGGTGGCACCCGACGCCGATCGAAATGGTCCCCATCTACGCGAAGAATCTCAAGCGCATGTCGATCGCCTTCGACGGTGGAGCTGAAGACGGACTCATCGATATTCCGGTAAATGTGGGTAAACTCGACAGCATGCTGACGGCGCTTGGAATCGCGCATAAAGCTGACGTGTATCACGGCGACCACATGCGCGGAATTAGAGGCAGACTGGAAAGCCAGACTTTTCCGTTCTTCTCGCGGGTTCTGCACTAAACAGAATGGGCCAGTTCGCGTTCGTAACGTTTACGTCGATCCTCTTTCTGGTGGATCCTATCGCTGTCGTCCCGGCGTACCTGGCGTTTGTCCGGACTGAGAGTCCTGAGCGCAGGAAAGCCACCGCGAGGGCGGCCTGTATTGCGGCTGCCATCACACTCCTCGGGTTCGCGTCAGCTGGAGATTTCATCCTCAAGATATTTGGTGTTACGCTTCCGGCGTTTCGAATTGCCGGCGGCTTCATCCTCTGGCTCGTCGCCATGGACATGCTCCGCGCTAAGCGCAGTACTCTGACGCAGTCAGCCGTCAGCAGTCAGCCGAAACAAGAAGGCCGCCTTTTCGGCGGCCTTCTTGTTTTTACTCTCCTGAAGCCTTCCGTCTTCGCTGTCGAACCGCCCCTTCCTTCTTGGGCTTCTTCCCTCGAAGAATCGGAACGATATCGCTCTC
>JBDUEH010000524.1:0-2355 GCA_040002555.1 Gemmatimonadales bacterium
GGCGGTAAAGCGGCGAACATCGTGTTCGAGGACTCGCCGGTCGACCAGGCCGTCGAAGGTGTGATCAACGGCATCTTCTTCAATCAGGGTCACGTGTGCTGCGCGGGAAGCAGGCTGCTCGTGCAGGAATCGATCTACGAGCAATTCGTGAAGAAACTCGAGACGCGTATCGATACGCTGAGAGTTGGAAATCCGCTTGATAAGAACACTGATGTCGGCGCGATCAATTCAAAGTCGCAGCTCGACAGAATCACGGAGCTTGTCGAGAGTGGTGTAAGCGGCGGTGCGAAGATGTATCAGAGCTCGTCGTGCACGCTGCCGGGGAACGGGTTCTGGTTCAAGCCAACGGTTTTTACCGGCGTCACGCAGAGTCATCGCATCGCGACTGAGGAAATCTTCGGACCGGTGCTCTCTGTTTTGACATTCCGCACTCTTGAAGAAGCAGTCGAGAAGGCGAATAACACTGCGTACGGATTATCGGCGGGTGTGTGGACTGACAAGGGATCGCGGATTCTGAAGATGTCTACCGAGTTGAAAGCTGGAGTTGTGTGGGCGAACACGTTCAACAAGTTCGATCCATCGTCGCCGTTTGGTGGATACAAGGAATCCGGATTCGGAAGAGAAGGCGGGCGTCAGGGATTACTCGACTACGGGCAGATCGTTTAATGTCGACGAACAGAATTCCCGTTACGAAGACTCCGAAGGTTTATGTAGGTGGTGCGTTCATCAGGTCGGAGAGCGGCCGCACTTTTCCTATTTACGAAGATGGAAAGACTGACGGAAAGTTTTTCGCGAACGTGCCGCAGTGTACGCGGAAGGATTTGCGGAACGCGGTAGAGGCGGCGGCGAAGGCTGGTCCTGACTGGGCGCGACGGACACCATACAATCGCGGGCAGATTTTGTATCGGCTGGGCGAGATGATCGAGGCGCGATCGATGGAGATGGCGGAGTCGATCGGCGTCTCCGGCGTATCGCGTGGCAATGCAGAGAAGGAAGTTGCCGCGACGGTCGACCGGCTGATTTACTACGCGGGTTGGGCGGACAAGTACGCGCAAGTGGTAGGGAACACGAATCCTGTGGCGGGGCCGTTTTTCAATTTCACCGTGCCCGAGCCGATGGGGATAATCGGTGTGCTTGCTTCAGATGCGAGTCCGCTGCTTGGACTTGTGTCGCAGATCGCGCCGGTGATTGTTTCCGGTAATACTGTGATCGCTTTGGCGTCGGAGACGCAGCCGTATCCGTCGATCGTGCTGGGCGAGATGCTCGCTACTTCGGATCTTCCGGGGGGCGTAGTCAATGTGCTTACTGGTTTTCGTCGTGAGCTGCTACCCACGTTTGCAACGCATACTCACATTCGCGGGATCTCGGCTGTCGTTGGAGCTGACGAGAGGAGGGAGCTTGCGCTTGGTGCGGCCGATTCAGTGAAGCGAGTGAAGACGAGAAAATCCGAAGACAAGCTCGATTGGTATTCGGATTTGTCGCAGGGGGTTTACGACATCAGGGACTTCATCGAGTTCAAGACGACCTGGCATCCGATCGGGGTCTAGCCGTTTGAGGAGCATCAGTCAGAACGTCAGGGTCTTCACCGGTCCCTGCCAAGCTGCCTGGCGCATGTCGATCCTTCGCCACATCGTTCGCGAATACACTCGATCTGATCTCGATACTCATTCTCAACTCGCGGCGGGTGGCACTCCGCGGTCTTCCTCGATGAGCTTTGCCGGGCGTACGTTGATACCAACTGACGCTCGAGGATTTTTGAAATGGTAATGCCTCTTGGCGACGACGATCTGGACCGCCGCAGTGTACCCGTTGTTACGTACGTGCTTATCGCCTTGAACGTCATCGTGTGGCTCCTGGAGCTGAAGGGCGGCGACCATTTCATCAACGGCTACAGCGCAGTGCCGTTCGAGATCACCCACAACACCGATCTCATTGGTACTCAGACGATTCAGGCGGGTGGACAGGCCATTCCCATCGAGCTGTACGCTGGCCCCAAGCCGATTTATCTGACTCTCCTCACCTCGATGTTCATGCACGCGTCGTGGATGCACATCATCGGCAATATGCTTTATCTCTGGATCTTCGGCGACAACATTGAAGACAGAATTGGACGAGCGAAATTCGTGGTGTTCTATCTGTTGTGCGGCCTCGCGGCGAGTGCGGCGCAGATCGCGTTCAGCGCGAATTCCGTGATACCAAGTCTCGGTGCATCCGGCGCGATCGCCGGCGTACTCGGCGCATACCTCGTGCTCTTCCCAAAGAAAGACGTGCGCGTGTTCCTCGCGAGGCAGGTTGTGAATATGCCTGCGTTCATCGTGCTGGGACTGTGGATCGGTCTCCAGATTTTCAGTCAGG
>JBDUEH010000525.1:0-2354 GCA_040002555.1 Gemmatimonadales bacterium
CATTTCAAATCTTTTTTTCGACGACGCTGGTCCACACGTCGTCCGCGCCGGATATACACGTCAGCAGTCAGAGGCGCGGTATACGCCTGCACGCGGTCATGAGCTGCAGGCGCTGCTATCCACGAGCATTGCGCAGCTCGGCGGAGTTTCCCGCGAAAGATCGCGACGCACCCCGGTTATTCCGCCACCAGTTCCAATCGATACGCTTCTTTATCGCGGACGCGCCGCAATCGACCGTGCCCTTGAGATTCGGTCGATCGTCGGTGATGCGATGCCTAATCGCCAAATCATCGACGAGCTGTTCGATCTCGTCGCGCTCGCTGCAACGGAATAACACGTGAAAATCAGCTGGCGGAGCGTAGTTGGCATTGCGCTCAGCGCCGTGCTCCTGTGGTGGACCCTGCGCGACGTCTCGATGTCCGTCGTATGGCACGAGCTCGCGCAGTCGAGCATTCCATTGTTCCTCGCATCGGCATTTTGCGCGACGATCATCTTCCCGTTGAGAGCGCGCCGCTGGCAGACGATTCTTCAACCTGTCGCGCCGAACACGCCTCTCGGCCCGCTTTGGCGGTCAACCGCGATTGGAATGATGGTTAACAACCTGGTCCCGGCGAGAGCAGGCGAAATCGCTCGTGGTTATGCCCTGACGAAGGAAACGGGTATCCCGCTTTCAACGTCAATCGCATCGCTCGCAGTCGATCGGTTGTTCGACATGATGGTGCTGTTGCTTCTCGCTGTCGCGGCATTCCTTGATCCGGCTTTCCCGCGCGGCGCTCGCATCGCCGGACAATCCCTGGGAAGTCTTGCCCAAGGCTCGATCGTCATCGTCGCCCTGCTGATACTCGCGCTGTATTCGCTTGCGTTCTTTCCGACGCAGCTCGTGAAGGCGTATGAGCTCTTCGCAAGGCGCGTATCGCCGGCCCTCGAAACACGAGGCAAAGCAGTACTCATCAATTTCAGCGAAGGCCTGAGCGTTCTCAGAAGCCCGCGCCGCTTTCTCGCAGTTCTCGCGTGGACTGTCCTTCATTGGCTGGTCAACGCACTCGCGTTCTGGCTTGGATTCAAGGCCGTTGGAACGAACCTGCCGTTTTCCGCCGCCCTGTTTCTTCAAACCCTCATTGCAATCGGAGTCGCGCTGCCATCGGCTCCCGGATTCTTCGGAGTGTTCGAGAAGCTGGCCAACGTCGGTCTTGCGATTTACGGAGTCGGCGCGGATCGCGCTACGAGCTGGGCGATCGGATATCACATCCTGAGCTTTATACCGATCACGGTCATCGGCGTCTACTACTTCGCGCGACTTGGACTTCACTTCAAGGAGATCGAGACAGCGAGAAAAACAACAGCGTGATAGGTCCGGCCGCACGCATCGCTGCCCAGGCAAAGATCAATCTGCACCTTCGAGTCTTCGGCCGCGAAGAAAACGGATACCATTCGATCGAGACGGTATTTCATCGAATTGACCTCTCCGACGACTTGCTCTTCGAGGCCACGGAACAAGGCCGCTCTATCGACGTCGATGGAATTGACGCAGGCCCCGCTGAACAAAATCTCGCATTTCGAGCGGCATCCGCGTACTCCACGCGAGCCGGATGGCCGCGTGGATTTCGAATCGAGCTCACCAAGAAAATTCCCGTAGGCGCCGGCCTCGGCGGAGGGAGCGCTGATGCCGGAGCTGTACTGCGCGTTCTCGATTCCCTGGCTCCCAACCCGCTCGGCAAAGATGCGCTCATCGAGATCGCCGCGTCGCTCGGCTCCGATATTCCGTTTCTCGCGAGTGATGCGGTGATGGCGTTCGCGTGGGGCCGCGGCGAGCGAATGATGAGCTTCGATCCGCTGCCGAGTTATGACCTCTTGCTCATGACGCCACCCTTTAGCGTGTCAACGGCCGACGCATATCGCTGGCTCGACGAGGATCGGGCGACGTCCACAACACCTGCTGTCGCTGGCGGGGATCCAATGCCTCGCGACGCACCGACGCCGCTAATGATCAGCCCGCGCGCGTTTTCGACATGGCAAGAGATCATCAGATTTGCGCGTAACGACTTCGAGGAGCCGGTGATCGCGCGTCATCCGAAGATCGCCGGTTACATTGAACGCCTTCGTCATTCGCAAGCCATTTTTGCGCAGATGACGGGTTCGGGCTCGACGATCTTCGGTGTTCTGAACTCGCCTCCGAACTACTCGCGAGTTCCCGAGGAACATCGCGGGCATGTGACAACTACTAAGACGTCTATCGACGTTGTTCAGCCAGTCAGGGTCGGCTAGCTTTACGGCTTCTGCCCCCTCGTCCAATGGCAGGACATCGGTCTTTGGATCCGAGAATGGTGGTTCGAATCCACCGGGGGCAATGATGC
>JBDUEH010000526.1:0-2351 GCA_040002555.1 Gemmatimonadales bacterium
CAGGATCGTAACTATAATAGACAACGAGGGGTTGTCCGCGCACAAGTGAGTCAGCCACGAAGCCCCAGTATCTGGAGTCCAACGAGTTGTCGCGATTGTCCCCTAACACAAAGTAGTTGCCTTGAGGGACGATCAGCGGGCCCCAATTGTTTCGCGACGGATGATAGCCGGGACTGGCTTCGAGCGTCTGCACCGCCATTGGCGATCGCGGAGATTCACGCACCGGGTGCTGCGCTCCAAGCAGATATGCGACCTGCCAGTTGAACTCTTCGTCCGAGACGTCGGAACCAGGCGCGGTGTGCGAAACGTAGGTCTCTCGTTGCGTTCTGCCATTTCGCAGGAGATTCCCTTCGCGCATTTCGAGCGTATCGCCCGAGATGCCAACAATGCGCTTCACAAAATTCTTGGTTCGGTCCACCGGCCACTGAAAGACGATGACGTCTCCCCGCTTTGGTGATCGAATAGCCGGAAGCTTTACTCCCGTAAACGGAACCTCTGCCCCATACACCAACTTGTTCACCAGCAGAAAATCTCCGACGAGCAGCGTGCCTTCCATACTTCCCGTGGGAATCTTGAAGGCTTCAATGAAGAATGAGCGCACTACGAAGAACAGGCCAAGGGCAATGACGACCGAGCGGAACCACTCCCACAGGAATGTGAGCGTTCCGCTTTTTCGCCCGTTGACCTTGTCCAGTGCGGCAGATCGCCGGTCTTCGTTCACAATCATCAGCTGGGTCGTCTCCGGTCTTTAGTCTGGAGTTCCAAGATAGTTGTCGATCTGAGCGCGCTGAAGCGTGCCCGAAAAATCAGCGTATCCAACCTTCGTCTCCGAGAAGAACTCGTAGACCTGCCAGCCACCTTCGCGATGGCCATTCCCGGTCTGCTTTACCCCGCCGAACGGAAGGTGTGCCTCGGCTCCAATGGTTGGAGCATTGACATAGGTAATACCGTTGTCGAGTTCGTTGAACGCCCGGAACGCGACGTTCACGTTCGTGGTGTATATGGATGACGACAGTCCGTACTTCACGTCATTATTGACGGCGAACGCTTCATCCGCGTTCGATACACGTACTACGGACAATACCGGCCCAAAAATTTCTTCCTGCTCCAGCCGATTGCCTGCTTCGACACGCGCAAAGATTGTGGGCTCGAAAAAATTCCCGTCGTCAAGACCATTTCCCGTCGCACGACGACCACCACACAGCAGATCGTTTCCCTCCGACTGCCCGATATCGATGTACTTCTCGACCTTCGCGATGGCCGCCTCGTGAATCATGGGACCAACGTCGGTCGACGCCTTTCGGCCGTCGCCAAGCTTCAGTGCCTTCGCCCGATCCACCAGCATCCCCAGGAAGTTGTCGTGAATTCCTTTCTGAAGAATCAGGCGACTAGTTGCAGTGCATCGTTGGCCGGTCGTTCCGAACGCCCCCCACAGCGCTCCCTCGAGCGCGATATCGAGATCGGCATCGTCCATTACGATCTGCGCATTTTTCCCACCCATCTCGAGCGAAAGCCGTTTGTGCATTCGGCCGCACGTCGCGCCAACAATGCTTCCGGTTTCCGTCGATCCCGTGAACGAGATGATCGGAATTTCGGGGTGATTGACCATCGCCGCACCCGCGTCCTCACCATGTCCATGAATCAACTGGACAACTTGGGGCGGCAAGCCTGCCTCCAGAAGAATCTCGACGAGCAGAGTCCCGGTATGCGGAACATCCTCGGCCGGCTTGAAGATCACCGCGTTTCCGCAGACCAGCGCTGGAAACATCTTCCAGGTCGGAATCGCGAGTGGGAAGTTGAATGGACAAATCAGACCTGCGATCCCGATCGGCCGCCGATAGCTCATCGCCCATTTGTTGCGCAGCTCGCTCGGCACTGTGTGTCCGAACAGGCGCCGGCCTTCGCTCGCCGCGTAGTATGCGGTGTCGATTCCCTCCTGGACATCGCCACGCGTTTCGGTGAGCGGCTTGCCCATCTCGCGCGTCATCGCGTCAGCGATTTCGTCTTTTCGCTTCGAGAGCAGATCGCCGACAACCCGAAGAATATCGCCGCGAGCAGGCGCCGGCGTTGCGCGCCATTGCGCAAATCCGCGCTTCGCACTCTCCACCGCGCGATTCACATCCGACCCTCCCGAGCTCGGGAACATTCCGATGAGATCACTACGATCGGCCGGATTTCGGTTTTCGAAATACTCGCCGGAGTCGGGCTTGACCCATGCACCGGCGATGAAATTGTTGAATTGTTTCATGAATTCAGTGTTCGTCAGGTGTGTTCGCGAGTGAGCGCATACCGCTCAATCTTCTTGTAAAGATTCGACCTCGGCATTTCGACGGCGCGGGCGGTTTCCGAAA
>JBDUEH010000527.1:0-2346 GCA_040002555.1 Gemmatimonadales bacterium
CGAACATTGGGTGCCTCGGGACTGAATACATCCAGTCCGACCGCGAGTCCTGCGCCTTCTCCAGTGTCTCGATAGCCATCGACTCTTCTCCCAACGCTGCGTAAGACACGGCCTGATACATCGGAGGCACGTCCGGGATAATCGGCTCCAGCACTTTCCGCGCTTCGGCGACGGGTCTTCCTCTTGCCAGGCACACTCCCAGCGCGAAAAGCAACATGGGGTGTTGATTCGACAGATCGACTCCCGCGCGCGCTATGTCGATCGCCTCCTCATGTCTGTTCGAAAACGACAAGGAAGAAGAAAGAAACGCATAAGCCCTTACAAAACCCGGATCTTTTTCGAGAACACGCCGGAACTCGGTCACTGCTTCTTCGTGACGCCAGGCGAAGAAGTGAAGAATTCCAAGGTTCATGCGGGGGAGAACGGAAATCGGATCGAGCTCGATTGCACGAAGCGCTATCGGCAACGCTTCGTCATCTCTACCAATACCCGCGAGAAAAGCAGACAACCACCGATGCGCCGCCTCGTGACTTGGATTCAGCGCGATCGCCTTTCGGAATTCGTCGAGCGCTCCTTGCCAATCCCATTCCCAATTGAGCTTCACAAATCCCAACGACGCGTGAGCGTCAGCAAGCGATGGGTCGAGCTCGATTGCACGACGCGCAGCTTTCTCAGCCATCGGATACTGCTCGGCCGATGTCGCAAATTGCCACGATGCTAAGAGCGCAGAAGCGTCAGCGATTCCCGAATACGCCGGTGCGTATGAAGGATCGGCAGCTGCTGCTTCCTGAAACAGCTCGAGTGCGCGCCGCATCGAGACCTCGGTTCTCTTGTACCAGTGATGCCGTCCGAGGAGATACAGATCGTACGCTTCGAGATTTCGTGTCTGCTGGACAGGTGTTGCGCCGCGCAGGTGACCGAGCTGGAGTGATTCGGTAATCGTCTTCACGATCGAGTGCGTGATTTCATCCTGCACTGCGAACACGTCCTCCATCTGACGCTCGAACGTCTCCGACCAGAGTGTCGAGTCGTCATCAACGCCGACAAGACGCGCGGTCACGCGCAGACGAGCGCCGGCACGCCGTACGCTTGCTTCGAGAACAAATCCAACGCCGAGCCGTGCGCCGATTTCCTGGATGGGAATGTCGCCGCTCTTGAAAGCGAATGTCGATGTGCGCGAAACCACGCGCAGCCCTTCGACCTTGGCCAGCGCATTCATCAACTCATCCGTCATGCCGTCGCTGAAATACTCGGCTTCCACATCCGGGCTGCGACTCGAGATGGGAAGTACGGCGATTGAGAGACGTGGTGTGGATGCGAGCGAAGCGGGCGCTGGCTTCGCTGCTTCGTCTGTCGCCATTAGCGCTTGCACAAAAGCAGTCGCCGTGGGAAACCGGTCGGCCGGATTCTTTTCGAGCGAGCGCGCGACCGCACGAATCAACGATGGAGACAGGTTTCCATTCTTTGCGACAAGCGCTGGGGCGGCCTTTGTGATGTGTTGCGCGAGGACCGCGAGAGGATTTCCTCCCGTAAACGGCGGACGACCTGCGAGCGCTTCATATACGACGCAGCCGAGGGAGTAGACATCGCTCCGGCCGTCGACGTCGCCCTCGGCGAGGGCCTGCTCGGGACTCATGTAGTCGGGAGTACCGATGGTCATGCCGGTCATTGTCAGGCCGGGTGCAGTCGGCGCCCCTGATGCCAGCAGTGCGCCGCGTGCGATTCCAAAGTCCGCGAGCATTGCGTGACCGTGGCGAGAGAGAAGAATGTTCTCGGGTTTTACATCACGGTGGATGACGCCTTCACCATGTGCGTAGTCGAGCGCGTCGGCAATCTGTCGAGCGATCGTGACGACATCTTCTACCGGAAGCGTGGACTCGCGTGTGAACCGCGCGCGCAGTGATTCTCCATCGACGTACGGCATGACGAAATAGAGAGAGCCTGCGGCGGCGCCCGAATCGTGAAGTGGCAGGACGAACGGATGACGCAGCCTCGCAAGAACTTTTATCTCCCGATCGAAGCGCTCGGCGCCGAGTGCCGCGCTTTGCTCGGTGGCGAGAACCTTGAGCGCGACGGGCCGCTCGTGGCGCACGTCGCGGGCAAGGTAGACGGTGGCCATTCCACCTTGCCCCAGCTCGCGCTCGAGAGTGTACCGGCCGGCGAGAGCTTCGCCCAGGCCCGTTGGAACGCCGGCCGGTGATGTCATTCCCTACACTGTCGCGAGTTCGCCCTTCTCCTCGGCAATCTTTGCGGCGTGCTCGGCGTCCATCTCGGCCGCGAGCTGCGCGATCCCCTCTTCTATAGTACGGGAGTGGTGCATGGAGCAGAACTTCGGCCCGCACATAC
>JBDUEH010000528.1:0-2346 GCA_040002555.1 Gemmatimonadales bacterium
GTCACGGGATGACGTCCGCCTTTCCAGCTGTGACGCGCAGGCATCGTGAGATCGACGTGCGAGCCAGCCGGAGCTGCCGGTCCGAGCGAGTTTGCTCGTGTCGAGAGGAGCTCTTCGATCGATGTCTTCACACGATTGACTGCCGCACCTGCTTCGCGTCTGTCTTCGGCTGCAAGCGTCGGCAGCGATTTCATCAAGCTGCTGAGCTGACCGTTCTTCCGGCCCAGCAGAGCGTTGCGCGCCGCTTCGAGCTCGGCAGCGGTGGTTGCTGAAGAGATCATGCTGGCTGCTCGAGTGTCGAGCGCGGAGACTGCTTTTACGAACTCGTCGAGCGTCACTGTTCAGTCGAGAGGGATGGTGATGAAAATAAGAAAGGGCGGCCCTGGAACGGAGTGATTCGTTCCCGGGCCGCCCCTTGCCTACCTGTAATGCTCAGGCGGCGTTCAGAGCTGCGCGGGCGGCCTCGGCGAGCGCTCCAAAAGCAGCGGCGTCATTGATTGCGAGGTCCGAAAGAACCTTGCGATCGATCTCGATGCCGGCACGCTTCAGGCCGTTCATGAACACGCTGTAACTCATGTCATGCTGGTGAGCACCAGCGTTGATGCGCACGATCCACAGTTTTCTGAAATCGCGCTTCTTGTTCTTGCGATCACGATACGCGTATTTCCAGCCGCGCTCGACGTTTTCCTTTGCGGCTTTCCACAACTTGCTCCGCGCGCCAAATGCTCCACGGGCAGCCTTCATCACCTGCTTTTTGCGCTTGAGGCGCACGACGTTCGATCTTACGCGAGGCATTGTATGTCTCCTTTAAAGCTGCAAGAGCCGCTTGATGTTCTTCTCTTCACCGCGCACCGAGATGGTCGTGGACTGACGGAGACGACGCTTCCGCTTTGAAGTTTTCTTGGTGAGGATGTGACTCTTGAACGCCTTCAGGCGCTTGACCTTCCCGGTGCCCGTTAGCGTGAAGCGCTTTCTTGCTCCACGGTGGCTTTTCATCTTCGGCATGTTCTGTCTCTATTGGTTGTAGTGACGCTGACTTTCTCCGCCTACTTCGGCGCGAGGATCATCGTCATGAACTTTCCTTCAAACTTCGGCTCCGTCTCGACCTTCGCGATATCTGCGAGCTCGACTGCGACCCGATTCACGACCACGCGTCCGAGCTCCGGATGTGCGATCTGACGCCCGCGAAACATGAGCGTCACCTTCACCTTGTTTCCTTCACCGAGAAATTCGCGCGCGTGACGCGTCTTCGTCATGAAGTCGTGCTCCTCGATTCCAGGACGGAATTTCACTTCCTTGAGGTGGATCACGTGCTGCTTCTTCTTGGCCTGCCGCGCCATCTTGGCCTGTTCGAACTTGAACTTCCCGTAGTCCATGATGCGAACCACCGGAGGACGAGCAAGCGGAGCGACTTCTACCAGATCCAAACCTTGTTCCACCGCGGCGGCGAGAGCCGTCTCCACATCCATGATCCCAAGCTGAGCGCCATCGGCTGCAATAACGCGGAGCGGGCTGATGCGGATTTGCCTGTTCACACGTACGCGTTTTGTGGTGTCCTGAATACTCGGCTACCTCACTAGAATTGGAATGCAAAACAAAAAGCGCGGGAACCCATGAGGAGTCCGCGCGCAAAAGGAGCCGAATGGACCTTCGGCACCGAGTGGCTTGAACTCCTTCAGCACGCCTCGGTGAAAATCCGAGGGCCAGAGGGTGAGGCCCCCGCCCGGGGAGCCTGCTTCCTTATTTTGTAACTAACGGAGGATAAACGACTTGAGGGGGTTCTGCAAGGTCTTCAGCCATCGCGGAAATGTCTCCCGTCCTCCGCCATATCATCCGCCGTTCTCCCCCGTTCCTGTTGTTGGCGGCTCGGCATTCAGTCGCCGGACTTGAGACGGTATCCTTTGCCGTCGTGCTCGACCCGCCCCCACGGGACTTTCGCATCGTGCTCGAAGATCAACAGCCAGTCTTCATCCTCCGCCTGGCGAAGGATTCTCCGCTTAGTCTCGAGTGTGACGAGCGGCTCGACATCGTATCCCATGATCCAGGGAAGAGGCAGATGCGCGTGCGTCGGCATCATGTCCGCGAGAAAGAACGCGCGCTCTCCGCCCGATTCGATCAGCACACTTTGATGGAATGGAGTGTGGCCCGGAGTAGGAATCACACGGATTCCGCGAACGATTTCCTTCTCCCTGATCACGAACTCGAATTTGTGCGCCTTCACTACCGGCATGAAGTTGCGCTCGAAATAGCTCGCTGACGTGCGCTCGTTCGGGTGCGTGGCGTAATCGTACTCGCCGCGCTTCACGATGTAGCGCGCCTTCGGAAACGACAGACAAATCTGGCCGC
>JBDUEH010000529.1:0-2345 GCA_040002555.1 Gemmatimonadales bacterium
GGGAAAGCGATGTGCTCCACCGGGACGCCGCGCTATCAGCCGTGGTGTTACGTCGGCTTCGTCAAAAACGTTGTGGACCGGAACGCGAGTGCCAGCGACGGTCTGTCGTTCTGCGGTGTTTTGAGGGGAGAGTTCAACAAGCTGAAATGTTTTCAGGCTGTCGGAGAGGAGATATCGGCTATTCGAAATGATTCCGCCGGGCGGCGAGCGCTGTGCAACGTACCGGGCGACGAGGACTACCTGGAGGCTTGTCTCTACGGCGCCGGGGTAATTAGTACCGCTCCAATGACTCTGGCCCGCTTGAACGCGCTGGTCAACGAGATTCCGAAGAAGGCGTCTGTATCAAACGGCGCCTCCCGAGTGCCATAGCACCGCGAAAAAGTGGCAGGTACTCCCCGCGAGGACGAACAGGTGCCAAACCGCGTGACCGTATCGCAATTTCTTGTCAGTTGCGTAGAAAACGACTCCACCCGTGTAGCACAACCCGCCCGCGACCAACCACCACACGCCCGCCGCTCCCACATGAGTTATCAGCGGCTTAATCGCCAGCACCGAGATCCAACCCATCCCGATGTACAACGCCGTCGAAAGCCACGGCTTCCCAAACCCGCGCCAGCTCTTCAGCACCACTCCGCCAAGCGCCATGGCCCATACTGCAATCAAGAGGGTTGTACCGACCGCTCCTTTCAGCGCTCCGAGGGCGAAGGGCGTATAACTACCAGCGATGAGAAAGTAGATCGCCGAATGATCGATGAGTCTCAGTATGCGCCTAGCCCTGGAATGCGCGAACGAGTGATAGACGGTTGATGCCCCATACAGTAGCACTAGCGATATCCCGAAAATGATCGACCCTGTAAGCTGTGCTGCGTCTCCCCGATTCGCGGCCGCGACGATTAGTACAGGCAGGGCGACGAGACTCGCCAGCAGTCCCATGCCATGTGTTACGCTGTTCGCGATCGCTTCGCCAATGTGGTAAGGATTGTCCGGGCGGTCCGCCATCCTCTGAATCTACTGCCAGTTACCCCACACCGAATATTCGCGGCCATGTACGCCGCCTGGGATATTCAGGACACAATGACAAGAAATTCATTCTTTGCTGTCGTTACTGCATTTGCAGTTATTGCGACACCCGCGTTCGCCAATGCCCAGTCTGTCTCGCCCACGATCCCCCGCATTTGGACGATTGGAAGGGACAGCTCTCAAACGGAACGCCTTTCCCACGTGTTGTTCGATTCTCTCGGACCGCGACTCACCGGAACTCCCGACCTCAAACGCGCCAATGACTGGCTCGTGCAGACCTATAAGTCGTTTGGTATCGAGGCAAAGAACGAAAAGATCGGTACGTGGCGCGGGTGGCGGCGTGGCTACTCCCACATTGATCTGGCGTCGCCCCGCGTTCGCTCGCTCGAAGGCACGATGCTCGGCTACAGCCCGGGCACGGGCAAGCGCGATGTTACAGCGTCCACGATCATCCTTCCGAGATTTGCGGATAGCGCTGCATTCGTGAGATGGCTGCCCAATGTGAAAGGGAAGTACGTCCTGCTCGGTGGTGCGCTGCCCACCTGCCGTCCACGAGATGACTGGGCGACGAATGCGACGCCCGCGTCAAAAGCGCGCATGGACAGCTTGAGAGATTCCGTCGCTCGGGAGTGGACCGGACGAAATGTTCGCGGTACGGGCTACAACCTTGCGCTCGGGACCGGCGACCTGGGTCTCAGAATGGACAGAGCCGGTGCTGCCGGCATGATTACGTCCCGCTCGAAAGACGCGTGGGGCACCATCGAAATCTTCGAGACATACAACCTCACGACACCGGCTGTCGCGTTGAGCTGCGAAGACTACGGGCTCGTCTATCGCCTGACCGAGTCGGGAATGAAGCCGAGGATTACGATGAATCTCGACGCGCAGCTCCTGGGTGAACAACCGATCTACAACACGGTGGCGATGATTCGCGGAAGCGAGAAGCCGGACGAGTACGTCGTTCTCTCATCGCATTTCGATTCGTGGGATGGTTCCTCCGGAGCGACTGACAATGGCACCGGCACGATCACGATGCTGGAAGCAATGCGGATTCTGAAGACGGTTCATCCTCACCCAAAGCGGACGATCATTGCGGGACACTGGGCCGGAGAGGAAGAGGGAGAAATAGGGTCGAAGGCGTTTACGGAGGATCACCCAGAAGTGATCAAGGGGCTTCAGGCGCTGTTCAATCAGGACAACGGCACCGGACGCGTGACGCGGATTGGCGGGGCTGGTTTGCCGAACGCGGCGGAGCACATGACACAGTGGCTCAGCGCGTTGCCGCAGGAGCTCCAAACCCAGGCGGTGTACCGCGGGCCCGGATT
>JBDUEH010000530.1:0-2342 GCA_040002555.1 Gemmatimonadales bacterium
CAGCGGCTACGCGCCCCTCGATGAACGGTCAGGGCGAATTCCATGGGATGCCCAGAAATCATCGGGGAACACGAATGATCTCCGCGGCAAGATCATCCGCATCCACCCCGAACCGGATGGTACTTACACCATCCCCAATGGAAACCTGTTTCCGCCGGCTACGCCGAAGACGAGGCCGGAGATATACACCATGGGGAATCGCAATCCGTATCGCATCTCGGTCGACCGGCACACCGGGTTTCTATATTGGGGCGATGTCGGTCCGGACGCGAATGTGGATTCCGCCGGACGCGGACCACGCGGCTACGACGAAGTCAATCAGGCGCGCAGTGCCGGAAACTACGGCTGGCCGTATTTCGTCGGCGACAACCAGGCGTACTTTAGCGCGACGTTCGCTGATTCTGTAACCGTGGTTCCCGGAACGAAGTTCGACCCCGCTCACCCTGTCAACCGCTCGCCCAACAACACCGGGCTCAACGAACTGCCAGCTGCGCTCGGCGCCTTCATCTGGTATCCATACGCGCGATCACCCGAATTTCCAGTTGTGGGTAGCGGCGGACGAGCGGTCGCAGCAGGTCCAGTCTTCCACCGTGATGATTTTAACGGAGCAGCCAGACCGTTCCCGCAGTACTACGACGGCAAGCTTTTCATCTACGAGTTCATGCGCCACTGGATCATGGCTGTTACGATGAGTGACAGCGGTGACCTGGTCTCCATCGAGCGCTTCATGTCCAGCGCGAAGTTCAGCGCTCCCATCGAGATGGAATTCGGACCATCAGGGGACCTATACCTTCTCGAATACGGGACTGCATGGTTTCAGGGAAATCCGGACGCGCGACTAGTCCGCATCGAGTATGAAGCAGGAAATCGGAAGCCAATCGTCGCCGCTCAGGCAGACAATAACGCTGGTGCACTTCCACTTCGCGTCAAGCTTTCGTCGCAGGGCACCGTGGACCTCGATGAGGATTCGTTGCGATACGTTTGGACCATCACCGACCGAGCCGGAAGAGTTGTAAGAAGGCTGATGGAACCCAATCCGTCGTTGACGTTGACTCAACCGGGTACTTACACCGCTTCGCTGACGGTGACCGATGCTCACGGCGCGCGATCGACTGCGGCTGTACCGATCGCTGCCGGGAATCAGCCGCCCAACGTGGACATCGACTTGGTGGACAGCAATCGGTCGTTCTTCTTCCCCGGTGTTCCGGTGCGTTATGCAGTGCGCGTGGTGGATCGTGAGGACGGGTCGCTGCGCAGCGGCAGTATTCCGGCGAGCCGAGTACGTGTAACCGCGCAGTACCTGAAGGATGGAGCTCCATCGGGGGGAGTGGCGGCGGCGCATTCGGCAGGAAAAAATTTGATCGAAGGCAGCGATTGTCTTGCGTGCCACCAGCTCGCCAGAAAATCAATCGGGCCCGCTTACGTCGATGTCGCGCAAAAATATCACAACGACAGCGCGGCAACTGCCCGTCTCGTCAGGAAGATTCGCGAAGGCGGTTCGGGCGTATGGGGCAAAGTAACGATGCCCGCGCATCCTCAGCTGAGCGAAGCGCAGGCATTGGCAATGCTCGCGTACATCGTGAGCCTCGGTGATCGCAAGACGAGTGGCCCGTCACTCCTGCCGCGTGGTGCATACGTGCCTCCGGCCGGCTCGGGCGCCGCACCCAATGGCGCGGTGGTGCTGCGGGCGGAGTACACCGACCGCGGAGCGAACGGGATGCCCGCGTTCTCAAAGGAGACGAGTGTCGTCCTTCGATCGCCGACAGTTGTAGTCGCGAGCGGACAATTTTCTGAGGGGTTGAAAAAGCAGAGCGTGGCGGGCATTCCTTTTGAGGTCACCATGGTGAATCGATCGCGCTCGTCAGCGTCGTTGAAGCAGATCGACCTCACCGGCGTCAGTGCTATGACCTTCTCTATAATGGCGCCCGCTCAGTATCAGGCGATGGGGGGCACGATCGAGATGCATCTCGATTCTGCGACGGGCGCGTTGCTTGGCGAGAGTGAGACGATTCGACCAACGGCTAACCCGACTGCACCGCCATCACAACTCCGCGTGCAGCTCCGGCCGACTTCGGGCTTGCACGATCTGTATCTGGTTTTCAGGAATCCCAACACCGAGGGCGCCCAATTTCTGTTTGGGCTGCTGACCGCAACCTTTGAGGGCCCAGCGCCATTTAGCGCGATGCCGCTTGACGGCAGAGCCAAACAGGGCAATATCGGACTTAAGGACCACGGGGATCGTGTTTCATTTCGCAACATCGGGCTTCGGGTTTTACCATGACGACACCAGACAAGAAAGAAAGAGCCGTAACGATGATCGACCGTCGAACATTCGTTAAGAC
>JBDUEH010000531.1:0-2339 GCA_040002555.1 Gemmatimonadales bacterium
GTCGACACATACGCGCCAACATCCGTACCCGCGAAGAGCAGGTCACGGTTGGACGGATCTTCACGGACTACATGAACGAAATCCGGACCGTCCGATGGAAGATTATTCGAAATCGAACGGAACGTTTTTCCGAAATCGCTCGAAACGTACAGATACGGTCGGAAGTCGTTGTCCCGATGGGAATCGATCGCGACGTAAACTGTTGCCGTATCGAAATGCGAAGTCTCGATCCGACTGATCCATCCCCTCAGCGGCGCACCGGGAAAGCGCTTTGTCAGATTTGTCCACGCTCCCCCATCATTCGACGTCATCCACACGTTGCCGTCATCCGTACCCGCGTAAAGAATGCCCGGCCTCACCGGCGATTCCGCCAAAGCGGTGATCGTACCGTACGTCTCTGCGCCGGTCGCGTCGGACGTAATACCGCCGGTCGTCTTCGTGCTCACGCGAATGCGCATTGTGTCATTCGCCGACAGGTCGGGCGAGATCGGATAGAAATTGTCGCCGCGATCGAGCGAGCGCAGAACACGATTGGCGCCCATGTAAATCGTCGACGCCGAGTGCGCGGACAACATGTAGGGCGCTGACCAGTTGAAACGATACCGCGACGCAGTGTCTGCAGACGCCTTGGCACGCAAGGCAGCAAGAGCCGAATTGATTCGTGGATTCAACGGTAGCGTTGTATCGCCCCGAGCGACGATGAGCGAGTCTTCGATATTTACCGCCCCGCTTCCTCTCGAGCCGCGCATGATTGGATAGCGGGCCCCTGAAGCGAGGTCGAGACGAGATGCGTTGCCACCCTGCGATTCGCTGTAGATAATGTTCGGATTCACAGGATCCATGGCCGAGTAAAAGCCATCGCCGCCGCCGGTGTTGAACCAGTCTGAGTTCAGACCGCCGTTGCGATTCTTTGTGCGGCTCGGTCCGCACCACGTCCCATTGTCCTGGAGGCCACCACAAACGCGATACGGCTTACTCATGTCGAAACTGACACCGTAAAACTGGCCGATCGGGAAAATGTTTGGGAACTCAAATGTGCCGCCCCGGTCCCATGTGACAGCAATTCCGCCATCGTCACCGATGATGAAATGCTCGGGATCCTTTGGATCGATCCACATCGCATGCCAGTCGGTGTGAATCGACAACGCACCACGGCGCTCGGTTTTGCCACCGTCATCAGAAAAGCGGAACACCGACGACATCCAGTAGATGCGTTCAGGATTCTTCGGATCAACGCGAATCTGCGAGTAGTAGAACGGGCGCGCGTCGCCGGCATTGCGCTGCATCAGCGTCCACGTCGCCCCTGCGTCGGTCGAGCGATAAATGCCGCTGTTCGGTTTCTGTGCCTTCGACGTATCGGCGACTTCGCCCTTCTTCATTGCGTGCTTAAGCGTGTCGGCTTCGACCCACGCGTAAATCATCTTCGGGTTCGATGGGGCGATCGCGAGCCCAATGCGACCCTTCATCGTCTCCGGAAATCCGCCACCCTTGATTTCCGTCCACGTGTTCCCGGCGTCCGTCGTCTTCCAAAGGCCGCTTCCAGGACCACCGCTGTTCAGGAAGTACGGTCCCCGTGAGCGCTCCCAGCTTGCTGCATACAAGGTGTTGTGATCGCTCGGATCCATCGCGAGATCAACAAAACCGGCCTTGTCGCTGACGAACTTCGATAGCTTCCAGGTAACTCCGCCATCGGTGGTCTTGTACAAGCCGCGTTCTGGATTGCTACCCCACACATGGCCGAGTGCGGAGACGTAGACGATGTTGGGATCCTGGGGATCGACGACGATGCGACCGATCTGCTGGGTTTTCTCGAGGCCCATCAACTTCCACGTCTTTCCCGCATCGGTGGACTTGTAAATGCCACCGCCGGGCGAGATTGAATTTCGCGAGTCCTCTTCACCGGTCCCCGCGTAGAGGATGTCGCCATTGCTCGGCGCAATCGCGAGGTCGCCCATCGAGACGACGCGCTCCTTGTCGAACAGCGGGAAGAACATCGTTCCGTTGTTGACCGTCTTCCAGATTCCACCGGCGGCAGAGGCGACGTAAAAGGTCTTGGAGTTGCGCGGGTCTACTTCGATGTCGGTCACCCGTCCGGCCATGACAGCGGGTCCGATGTTACGCCAACGGAAGGCGGCGAGCGAAGCGGAGTCGAGCGGGGATGAGAGCTGGGCTGATGCCGTAGCGACTGACAGCGCAAGAGCGCCGGCCGAGAGCAGGAGGGCTTTAAAGATTCGCATTCTCAAGAGTGGGGGCTAATGGAGTGGGACTTGATCGATCGGTTCAATGATGAGATTACGGAACGGACGCGGCTAGTGTTGGAAAACCTTAGAGGCGGGTAA
>JBDUEH010000532.1:0-2336 GCA_040002555.1 Gemmatimonadales bacterium
CAGTACGATCCACAGGGCAACCTGAAGAACTGGTGGACCGATGCCGATCTTGCAGCATTCAAGGCGAAGACCACTTTAGTGTCGAGCCAGTTCGACGACTACCTGGTGCTCGACAGTGTCCACGTGCAGGGCAAGCTCACGCTCGGCGAAAACATCGGCGACCTTGGCGGGCTGAACATCGCCTACGCCGCGCTCCAGAAATCTCTGGCCGGCAAGGCGCGTCCGGAGACCATCGATGGCTTCACGCCGGAACAGCGTTTCTTCCTGTCCTGGGCGCAGGTATGGAGACAGAACATCACTCCGCAGAATCAGCGTCAGCGTATTTTGACTGATCCGCACTCACCCGGCAGGTGGCGCGTGAACGGACCGATGTCCAACATGCCCGAGTTTGCAGCCGCGTTTGGCTGTAAAGCCGGAGATCCGATGGTGCGCGGCGACGCGCTTCGCGCGGTGATCTGGTAGAACCTGGGTATGATCTGCTAGACTTTGACACATTCGGCCGGGTGTCCGCGTTGCGGGCACCAGGCCTCCGACTTCAAACGCCGATGCCGTCCAGCCCATTCTATTACAAGGAGTCGTCAGGCATTCGCATTACGGTGCGACCGATGTACCTCCGCGATCAATCGGAGCCATCGGCGCGCCACTATGTGTTTGCCTATTTCGTCCGCATCGAAAACGTTGCGAAACAGACGATTCAGTTGATGTCCCGGCGATGGTTGATTCACGATGCGGCCGGCGAAGACATCGAGGTGAAAGGCGACGGCGTAGTTGGTGAACAACCGATCATTCAGCCGGGAGACGTGCACGAGTATCAGAGTTTCTGCATTCTCAAATCCGGCGAAGGCTATATGGAAGGGCATTACAACTTCGTCGGTCCTGATGCGGAAGCGCTCCGGGCGGAGATTCCGCGGTTCATATTGAGCGCAAGCGCGTCGTCGAGTCTTTCGTCGTGAAATAGCCCGCCGCACAACCGATTGAGGAACGACTGTTGCCAATTGGAGCCTCATTATGAGTCGCATTTATGACGTCTCGGTTCCGGTTCGGACAGGTGGCCTTGTTTATCCAGGCAATCCAGAAATCCTCATCGAGCCTCAGCAGGCCATCCCGCAGGGAGCGGGCGCAAACGTTTCTCGTATCACGTTCGGGTCGCATACCGGAACCCACGTCGATGCGGCGAAGCATTTCTTCGACGACGGGCAGACCGTAGACAGGATCCCACCCGAAAAATTCGTCGGGCCGGCGGTGCTCCTCGCTTTCGACGAGGAAGACCGAGTTTCCGTCGGCGCTGAAGATCTGAGGAAGCATGACCTCGCCGGTCAGAAACGAGTTCTGATCAGAACTCGCAACTCGACCCGACTCGACAATCCCGAGTTCGACGTCAAATACGTCTTTCTCGCTCCCGATGGCGCGGAATACCTCGCATCACTCGGCGTCGAGCTGGTCGGCGTGGACTACCTGTCCATCGAACAATTCCATTCGGGCCATCACAGGACGCACCGCACGCTGCTCGAGAAGGACATCGTGATCGTTGAAGGGCTTTCGCTCTCAGAGCCACCGCCTGGCAGATATCAGCTCGTCTGTCTACCGCTCAAGCTCGAAGGACTCGACGGTGCTCCCGCTCGTGCCCTGTTAATCGCATGACCGAAGAAATCCGACACGTTTTCTTCGACATCGGCGGCGTGCTTGCGACCAACGGATGGGACCACGAATCGCGCCAACTGGCAGTCGAGAAGTTTGGTCTGGATGCCGAGGGATTCGCATCTTGTCACGATGCGATGGCCGGCCCGCTCGACGAGGGGACCGTGACGCTCTCCGAATACGTGAAGTTCGCCGTGTTCAGCGAGCCGCGCTCGTTCACTGAGCAGGACTTCATCGACTTCATGTATGCGCAGAGTGTCCCGTATCAGGAAACCATCGAGATCGCCCGGGCCGTAGCCGTTGGCTGTACTTACTGGGTGATGACGCTCAACAACGAGTCCGACGAGCTGAACAGGTATCGAATTGAGAAATTCGGCCTCGACGACATCTTCGACGCGTTTCTTTCATCATGCTGGCTCGGCCTCCGGAAGCCGACGGCCGCTTTCTACAAGCGTGCGCTCGACATCGCGCAGGCAAATCCTGCAAAGTCGGTCTTCATCGACGACCGCGAGCAGAACATCATTCCAGCGAGAGAGCTCGGCATGAACGTAATTCACTACCAGTCGGCGACTAAACTCAAGACCGAGCTGAAAAAGCTCGGAATCAAATTCAACCTCCAGGACAGTTAGCCATGCAACTCGGCATGATCGGACTCGGCAAGATGGGCGGCAACATGACGGAGCGCCTGATGCGCGACG
>JBDUEH010000533.1:0-2334 GCA_040002555.1 Gemmatimonadales bacterium
CACTAAGCATTTCATATGCATCGGCAAGCGAAGAACCGTGCGCTTCTTCGAGTGCACCCGAAGCCGCAACGATATCCGCGAGCACAGATCCCGCTTCCACAGAAGCAAGTTGATCGTGATCACCGAGCAGAATTATCCGGGCATCAGGTCTCAACGCGGCGAACAATATGTCCATGAGAAGCAGCGGGACCATCGACGCCTCATCCACGATCACCACATCGTGCTCGAGCGGATCGTTTGGACTGTGCCGAAATGAATCATCGCTTGGGCGATAGCCGAGCAGCCGGTGAACTGTCTTACCGGTTGATGGCAGACGGTCGCGAATGGCCGCATCGACTCCCATCGAATCCCACGTCTGCCGAATTGCTTCCCCAAGTCGCGTGGCGGCCTTACCGGTCGGTGCTGCAAGCGCGACACGAACGTTCGGATCCTGTTCGAGCAACAAGGCAAGCAGTCGAGCAACCGTCGTCGTCTTGCCTGTCCCAGGTCCTCCGGTAATCAGAGAAAACCGCGAACGGAGGGCTGCAGTCGCAGCAACGCCTTGCCAGTCAACATCTCCAGTCGATGGAAAAATCTCGCGGAAGCGCGTCGAAAGCGCCGAGAGTCCTACATCGAGGGGCGGAGCCGCGACTCGCTCGCGAATATTGCAGGCCAGGCGAACCTCAGCTTCACGGAACCGGCGGAGATAAAGTCGGTCTTGTTCGAAAACCAATGGAGTCGCGCCATCTCCACCACCAACCCACGGATGATTCGCGAGTTCGGTTCGTAAAGCCGGAACCGATACCTCAGGAACGCCCATCAACTCGGCCTGCTGAACGATTTCCTCTGGAGTGAGGCAGATGTGACCTTCAACCGTCGCGCGCATCAATACAGCACCCGCAATGGCGACGATGCCCGTCGAATCGGTAGACACTCCCGCAGCCGCAACCTGCCGATGGAACGCAAAAGCCAGCGGGCCGAGCGAGTCACGCAGTTCAGCGTTCTCTATGGAAGCGATCGCCGAAGTAGTCATCGCGGATACCCGCCGATGCACGCATCGAGCGCCTCGACCAACTCTAGCGACGGCCGGTCAACGAACCATGACGGCGCACCCATCGCCAAACCTCTGAGAAATGCGTAGCCGACCCCGCCGAAGTCACGCTTATAATCATATGTTTGCCCGAGCCGCGACCGGAGGAACCGGTGGAGCGCTACTATATAGATGTGGTACTGCAGGACGTAGTGCTCATGCATCATCACCTGCCTGCAGGCGTTCTCATCATAAGCCGCTGCGGTCGCACCCAGCGTATTCGACTTCCAGTCGACAATCCACCACTGCCCGTCAATCTGCGCGACGAGATCGACGATGCCTGTAAGAAACCCGTCGATCTCAGCGCGGGCGACCCCCGAGATCAAGGGGGCATACTTATCTGAGAGCCACCCTTCGCCGTGCTTCTTGAAGACTGAAGCGAACTGCGCGGGTGATACGTTCTCCATGGACAGATGGAAGCGCCACTCGCGAAGGGTTTGATCGGGCTTGATCGCGCTGAGTGCTTTGCGTGCACCAGGAATCGCCACAGCGAGTGCTCCGATCATCATCCGCCGCACAAGCTCAGCCGCGTCGGCACGCTGCGCGTCGTCAGCGCCCACGCGCGGTAACGCGTAGCGAGCAAGTATGTCGCCGATTGCGGCATCGATCACCGCCTGGTCATCGATAGCAGTAAAATCAAAACGTTCGAACAATTCATGCAGAGCGTTGCCAGTGTGTGCTCCACCCGGTAACTGGTCCGCACGAAGCGCGTCATTGACCACCGCTTCGGCCTCGTCCACTGGTCCGACTTCGGTAGCGTCGACGGCATTCTTCAACCCGCGAGTAAATCTCGAGTATGAGGAGACGGTCCAGGTTTGCAATTGACGTGGAGCAATCGCGACATCACGAGCCTGCAGATCATTACTCGACGAACCGTCGTCGCCAGTTTCAGGAAACACCTGAACGCGACGCGTGTCATCCTCAGATATTCGCGTGATCAAGTCAGGGTGTTTGTTTGCGAGCACTTGAGATGGAGAGTCGTCGCCCGCGCCGACACTCGAAAGCAAATGGTGAATCGCACCCTTACCCTCCTGGAGCAGCTCGGCCCAGATGACGTACGTGCGACTCCGCGCCCGTGTCAGAGCGACATAGGCAAGGCGCAAGTTCTCTGACAACGGGGTGTCGCCCGGTATCTCACCGTCAACAACGTCCTCGAAGACTATCCTGCGAGTACCATCAGGAAAACGCGCGATGTGCGGGACCTGGACCCGAGGGAAGGGCGCCTTCCACAGATACGCGCAGAACACGACCGGCCACTCCAATCC
>JBDUEH010000534.1:0-2331 GCA_040002555.1 Gemmatimonadales bacterium
CCCCGGCTTCGACGATTCGAGTTATCGAGATTCGCTAACAACCTATTGGACACAGAGACAGACCACAGAGCAAGCCAAACTCTGTGGTCTCTGTGTCCGACCAGCTGTCAATCAGATCGCAGAGATCTCTCAGCATAGAAAAGGAGAGTGCCGATCACCAAAGCACTCGCATACCCATAGGGAAGCCCATTCGCGATGATTCCCGTCGCGATGACGACAAAGAAGTCGCGGCGGTCGCCAGCCTCGGTTCGCGCGAACATCATCAGCGCCACTCCCTCGAAGAACAGAAGCACACCGAGCACAGGGAGAGGAAAGACCTGGACGACCTGCTGGAAGCCGGCCGCGAAGAAGAGCCCGAGAATCAAAAACAAAGATCCGTATATAATGATCGATCCGCCTGTTCGCGCCCCGAACGTATAGTGGCCAATCAAACCACCCGACCCGTGACAAGTCGGGACTCCACCGAAGAACGGATTGATGAGATTCATCGCGGCGTAGGTGAAGCTCAGCTTTCTCACCCCGATTTGGCGCTCCGGGAATAGATCCTCTACTGCCTGGCGCGTGGCCAGAACGGAGTTGCCGAGCGACAGCGGAATCTGCGGAACAGCAAGAAGACTTAAACCAGCGATCATGCTGTCGATCGATACCGGTCTCACCTGCGGAAGTGTGAAGCCGGCTGCATTCGCGAAATCGTGCGCGCTGAGCTTGAACACGAGAGCGTATACGATTCCGAGGACAATGACGATCAGTGCCGGTGGAAATCTCCGGTTGCCGAATAGCGACACGATTATGAGGAAGGAGATCGCGGCAAGGGCATATCCTCCGACTCCGTCTCTCTGCACGTAATCCTTGAGAGCAAGAAGTGACAATTGAACACCAAGGCCGAGCTGCAATCCTCTAACGACCGGTCTCGGGACGACCTTCGCAAGCCACGAGATCGCGCCTGTTGCCGCGAGTATCAGCATGATGATTCCAATCGCGAGTCCGCCGCCGTAAAGCACATCGGGCGCGAGTTTGTGCGTTATGACGATCACCGCGACGGCCTTCAGCGGTTGCACCGGCATCGGCATCCGGTACGTAAGCGCCGTCACGTACTGCATCACACCGAACATCACCAACACACTCGCACTGTGAAGTCCGGCGGCCAGGATCATTCCAATAATGAGCGGCAGGTCAGTCCCGATATCGCCGAAAGCTCCCGCGAACTCATTCCGGTCGAAGCGAATGGCACCCTTTTGACCATCAGGTGCGGGCGGTCCATAGGATTCTGGAGCGTTCAATCAGTTAGCGCTTATCATCACACCTATATTTTACGCTAACAATCCGCCTCAGACAAAATGGCTGAAAACACCATTGAGATCGATAATGCCGTAAAGCGCTTTGCAGAGCATGTCGCTGTTCGCGACTTGTCCCTGCGCGTGCCGAAGGGCGCCGTATATGGCCTTCTCGGGCCAAACGGCGCTGGAAAGACGACTACCATCCGGATGATTCTCAACATAATCGCTCCGGATTCAGGCTCCATCCGCATCCTCGGCGGACCAGCGAGCGATCCAAAAATTACCGGCAGGATCGGGTATCTCCCTGAAGAGCGCGGCTTGTATCGCAAGATGCAGGTCCGTCGCGTCCTGCGCTTTCTGGCCGAACTCAAGGGAATGAATGCTCATGACGCCGACAAGAAGATCGACGAGTGGCTCGTAAGACTCGATCTCAAGACTCCCGATAAGGACTGGGGACTGTCGAAGATCGACGAGCTCTCGCGCGGAATGCAGCAGAAGGTCCAGTTCATTGGAACGCTGCTTCACGATCCCGACCTGGTGATCCTCGATGAGCCGTTCAGCGGACTCGATCCAATCAACGCGCAGGCGCTCAAAGACACCATCGTTGAGCTGAAACAGCGCGGTAAGACGATCATCTTCAGCACTCACCTGATGGATAACGCCGAGCGAATGTGTGATTCGGTTTGCATCATCGCGCGCGGTGAGAAGGTGCTCGATGGAGCAATCGATCAGATCAAGGATTCGCACGGAACGCGCAACGTTGCCCTCGGCCTGGGCGGCGCTCCGTCAACAGAAGTCGCGATGGTACTGAGCGACAGGAGCCTCATCGACAGAGTTGACGATTCGAATCGTTATTTCGAGATCGAGATGGCAAAGGGCGCTGATCCGCAGGCACTGCTTCAGCGAATCGTCGCTGCCGGTGCGACAGTCAACCGGTTCGAGATCGTGCAACCGTCGCTGCACCAGATCTTCCTCGAAAAAGTCGGCGCAACGGGAATTGAAATGGGGATGACAGGACATGGCTAAGCTCTGGGCGATCATCAAGCGCGAGTAC
>JBDUEH010000535.1:0-2328 GCA_040002555.1 Gemmatimonadales bacterium
CCGAACTCGGGAAGACAGACAGCGCTGAGTGGGGGTGGGATCATGCGTACAAGACTGGTCCGGACCTGCCCGGCGTCCGCGCCTCTCGCGTCTGGAGATATGCTATTGCGGGTAAATGGAGCGAGGCGCATACGGCGTTCGACGATGTCGACAGGCTGGTAACCGGAAATTCGCGTAACGTCGACATCGCCGTCGCCAGTCTCGCGCTCGGCAATCGTGACGCAGCGCTGAGTGCGCTCGAGTCAGCGGCGAAGGAGCGATCGTTCTATGTAACGCAAGCCGCTCTTGGTTGCGATCCGACATACGCGCTGCTGAAGAAAGAGTCGCGTTTTATCGCGATTGTGAGACAGTTGGGCCAAGTCATGTGTGCTGATGATGCGCGGCCGATGGTGCCCGCGAGGGCCGGGAGCAGATAGGTCTCAGGATAAAAGGCGCACCCCTTGAATGTGCATGATTTACCTCGACGGGCGAAGGTAACGGAGAAACGCCGTTGCCGATGCGCTGGCTTTGCGGCCCTTGAGTCGCAGCTCTGCCAAATTCCGCTTGAAGACGACGCGCTCGAGACGTACTAACGCAATGCGACCGAGAGTAAGCTGGTCCGCAGCGGCTGCCTTCGAGACAATCGCCATGCCAAGACCGGCGGCTACGGTTTGCTTCACCGCTTCGGTGCTGCCGAGTTGAAGTCCAGCGTGAATGTTCACGCCGTGCCTGGCAAGGGCTCGCTCGCCACTTCGCGTGTGCCCGAACCCGCTTCGCGAATAATCAAGCGCTCGTCCGCGAGATCCTGCACTCTCACCTTGCGTCGCCTGACGAACGGAGAGTCAGGGTGAGCGATGAGCACCAGCTCATCGTCTCGCCACGGTATCACATCGATCAGTGGATGGACTCATAATGCTCCTCCGATAGGGTTCGGTAAGAGGATTTCAAATCGCAGTTCCAACACACACTCGGAGAACCTTGTGACCAGGCAGAAACTGTTCTCGCTCAGTGCGCGCGGTCGTTCACCCCGTTGATTCGCCGGTTGTGGTCGGGAATCGCGCTGGCCGCGCTCGTCGGCCTGATATCGTTCGCTATCGCGAGGCTGGAGGAAGGCGTTTTCGGTCACCCGATAGTGGAAGGTCTTGTCGTGGCCATCCTCCTCGGAATGATTGTCCGCACATTCTGGTCACCACCAGAGCAGACACAGGCAGGAATTGAATTCACTGCCAAGGAAGTTCTCGAGGTCGCGGTGCTTCTTCTCGGCGCGTCGGTCGATCTCCCTCTTCTTCTAAAAGCGGGGCCTTCGCTCGCCATTGGAATCGTGCTGCTCGTCGTGATCGGCATCGCATCGAGCTATATGATTGGCCGAGCGCTTGGGTTGCCGCACAAACTTTCAGTGCTCGTCGCGTGCGGTAACTCCATCTGCGGCAACTCGGCCATTGCCGCGGTCGCACCGGTAATTCACGCCGACAAGGAACACATCGCGTCGTCGATTGCATTCACCGCAATACTTGGTGTTGCAGTCGTGATCGGGTTGCCGTTCCTCATGCATCCGCTCGGACTCAACAACTATCAGTACGGTGTTCTCGCAGGTCTCACTGTTTATGCGATACCCCAGGTGCTCGCGGCGGCGTTTCCTGTAAGCATGCTTTCCGGTCAGGTAGGGACACTTGTGAAGCTGGTGCGTGTGCTCATGCTCGGCCCGGTTGTTCTTTTTTTCGCGCTGAGGCATCGCAACGATGCGGACGCGCCGGCCGCAGAAAACGGATCGAGGTTCGAGATCACGCGCTTCGTGCCGTGGTTCATCATCGGCTTTCTGGCACTCGCGGGGCTTCGATCGGCCGGCGCGATTCCCGAGGCGATGGTCGCACCTGCGCGGGCCGTGTCGACCTGGCTCACCGTAGGTGCGATGGCTGCGTTGGGTCTTGGTGTGGATCTCAAAGCGATCAGCAAAGTCGGCGTGCCGGTGATCGTCACTGTGACGGCATCACTCACAGTGCTGGTTGGCTTGAGCGTGGCACTCATTCGCGTCCTGGCGATTTGAATCCGGCACATACCGCGCGTATGAGAGCCCGTCATCGCTCGCCTTGCGACGCGTGAGTTGGTTCGTCAGTCCGTCACGTCGTAGCTTGGAGATCTCATTACAGTCCCGCAGGCCTGTCCATGCCGTCGAAAGGAGATTCAGATGATTCGCCGCGTTTTGTTCGTCCTTGTTTTTCTTTCGCTGCCCCTCAGCGCGCAACAGGCTTCGCTCACAGCCGGACAGATCGCGCGGATTGATTCCATCTTTTCGGCGTATGCATTCAGCGACGTACCGGGATGTGCTGTTGGCGTGAGTCGTCGTGATAC
>JBDUEH010000536.1:0-2327 GCA_040002555.1 Gemmatimonadales bacterium
CAGAAGACGATCATCTTCCTGATCTCGGACTTCGATGCGCCGGATGTCGAAAAGCCCCTCAAGATTCTCGCACAGCGTCACGACGTAGTGGCAGTGACTGTCGAAGATCCCAGCGAGCGCGAGCTTCCGGATATCGGACTCGCACGATTCGTGGATCCGGAAACTGGGGAGACGTACGAGATCGACACGAGCTCGCCCCGCGTCCGCGCCGATTTCGACAAGCAGGTGAATGTTGAGCGAGAGGCCAGAAAGCATTTGCTGCGTCGTCTCGCAATCGATGAAGTACCTGTACGAACAGACGGCAACTACATCGAGCCGCTGCTCAAGTTCTTCCGGTCGCGCGAGACACAGGTCGGCCGCCGTTGATGCTCGACCTGATCTTTGGACTGCTTCTACAGGTAACAAGCCTGCCGGCTGCCGCAACGGCACAGACTGCGACGAGCGTTCCACCGGATTTTCCGGTGCAGCTTGGTTCGCGCCTCACTCCGGACACGGTGACCGTGGGGCAGCGGTTTGTAGCGCTGCTCAAGATTCACGCACCGCCGGGCGCGACGATCGACTTTCCGGTTGAAAGCGATTCCGCGTCAAAGGCCACCGCGACAGCCACTCAGATGATCGGCAAGCCGGCGGTCCAGATCGCAAGGGACTCGTCAGGGGTGACCGGTACCGCCGCATACCGGCTCGCCGCCTGGAACGTCGGGGCGCAGTCTCTTGGAATCGGCGACATCGTCGTCAAAGTGAACGGCAGAGTGGGGTATGTCTCATTAGCAGCGCGGCAGATTTTCGTCGCCTCCGTACTTCCTGTCGACACGACAAAGCAGGTTCCAAAGCCGGCACGCGGTCCGATCGAAATCAAGCCGTTCGATTGGCTAACGTGGCTGATTGCATTGGCTGCATTGTTCGTTGCCGGAATTCTCTGGCGCTTGTGGGTTTGGTGGCGCGGTCGCAAGAACGCCCCGCTCGATCCATTCGATGCGGCCGAGCACGAATTCGCGCGCATCGAAGCAATGGGTCTGGTGGCGGCCGGAGAGCCGGAGCGCCACGCGGCATTGATGTCGGATGTGATGCGCGATTACCTCGCGGCGCGCGCGCCCGGCGTGGATCGCTCGCAAACATCATCGGAGCTTCTCGCATCGGCCGACTGGATTCACGGCGTCGCAAAAGGACTCGGCGAGCTGCTGTGGCGCACTGACCTGGTGAAATTTGCCGCGGTTGGTGTTGACGATGAAGAAGGCGAAAAGCTCGGCCAGTCAGCACGCTCGGTCGTGAAAGCCGTTGAAACGCATCTCGTCGAGCAGGAAGCAAAAGAATCAGAGGAGAAACAAGCAGCATGACGGTCCCGGCGATCGAGTTTCAGACACCGTGGGCGCTGGCGCTTCTCGTTTTCCTGCCGATCTGGTGGTTATGGAGAAGGCGTCGGTCGGAGGACGCCATCGTTTTCTCGCGCACATCTGTACTCGGCCGCGGTCCGCGCGCCGGACAAGGTATTGCGCGGATGATCTTTCTTTTGAGAAATCTGGCTATCATCGCGATGATCGTTGCGCTCGCGCGGCCGCGCAGTGGTGCGCACGTTGAAAACGTCACCAGCTCAGGCATCAACATCGTGCTCGCACTCGATCTGTCTAGCTCGATGCTCGCGCAGGATTTCCAGCCGAACAACCGGCTCGAGGTCGCGAAAGCACGCGCGAAGGAATTCGTCCGTGATCGCGAAAGCGATCGCATCGGAGTGGTTGCGTTCGCCGGCGAAGCGTTGACTCAGGTTCCATTGACCACCGATCAGGCTGTCGTGCTTCAAGCGATTGACAACCTCGAAGCCGGCCAGCTCGAAGACGGCACCGCGATTGGACTTGGTATTGCGACCGCAGCGAACAGGCTTCGCGATGCGCCCGGCCGCTCGCGTGTCATGATCGTCGTGACCGATGGTGTCAACAATCGCGGTAGCATCGACCCGTTATCGGCCGCTAAGGCAGCGGCAGTCTATGGAATCAAGATCTACGGAATCGGCGTCGGTACCGAAGGCGTCGCCCCGGTTCCGGTCGGCCGCGATGTGTTCGGCCTGCGTTTCGAGAACCAGAAGGTCGAGATCGACGAGGCTTTGTTGCGGCAAATCGCCGGACTCTCGGGCGGACGCTACTTTCGCGCGCGCGATGGCGCTGCGCTGGGGCAGATATACTCGCAGATCGACCGCCTCGAGCGCGCGCCGGTTCAGACGAAGTCGTACGTGAATTTCACTGAACTCTTTCGCTGGGCGCTGGGCCTCGCGATCGCTGCGCTTGTTCTCGAGCTCGCGCTAACCGCGTGGAAGGCGCCGCTTCCATGATCGACTT